>CAZGKX010000004.1:38971-45568 GCA_964525945.1 uncultured Legionellaceae bacterium | reverse complement strand
ACCGGCGGTTATCGTTCGAGAATGCATGCCTTAGCAAATGGCTTGGATTTAAATGAAGCCACTGTAAAAATAGCATTGGGGCAAGTGGTCCATCTTAAAGCAACACAAAATGATTGTTGTGCTGTTTTAGAGCTGTACCCTCATAGACCAGGAATCTTTAAAGGTATACATAACGAAAATAAACTCATTGGTTTAGCATCGTTGCACTATTACAAGACACATCGACCGCTGGATGAATACACGGGTAAATCCTCGGAGGGGTATGCTGGCTGCGCAATTATTATGCTTTACCACACTGATCCAGAGCAGTTTAACCGCGATTTACACTTTATTCGGGAAGAAGTGGGTGTATTGTGTGATTAATCGGCCTATACTACGCACCAACTTTATTGAAAATGCGATTTATGCTTAGTTATCAACACAGCTACCATGCAGGTAATTTTGCCGATGTTTTGAAACATGTAACATTAACGCGATTGCTTGATTACATGACAAAAAAAGACAAAGGTTTATTTTATTTGGAAACCCATTCTGGACGTGGACTTTATGATTTAAAAGGTCCCCATGCCCTTAAAACAGGTGAGGCAAAAGCTGGGATTGAGCGACTATGGCAAGAAAAAGCGCTGCCCCCTGTTTTTTCCAATTATTTGCAACTCATTGGTAACCTCAATGCCGATGGAGACTTACGCGCTTATCCTGGTTCACCGGAAATTGCCATCCAGATGCTGCGAAAGCAAGATCGACTTTTTTTTAGTGAATTGCATTCAGGAGAATTTGAGCAATTAAGCCAATTATCAAAACGAGGAAAACGTGTTGTTTACAGCAATACCGATGGACTTTCTGATTTAAATGCTCTTTTACCACCCAGCGAACGTCGTGGGTTGGTTTTTATTGATCCCACCTATGAGGTTAAAACAGAATATCGCGATATCCCAAAACTGCTTAAAAAATCGTATAAACATTTTACTGGAGGTACGTATTGCCTTTGGTACCCTCTCGTTGATAAAAAACACCATGAGCAATTGTTGCGCGGACTTGGAGGTATTGAAACAAACGATTATTTGCGGTGTGAATTTTATCAATCGACGCATCCGGGCCTTGGCATGACGGGATGCGGGCTGTGGATTATTAATCCACCTTATGTGTTGGCCGATGAATTGCATGCCATCAACAAAGTATTGTGTAAATTGTTCAATCCAGGTAAATCTTCCTATTTGATTGAGAAGAGCCCTACGTAAACACACGGATCCTTATGCGCGTAATTCCTCTGCCTGCCTTTCAAGACAATTACATTTGGGCAATTATCCATAGCAACATGATGATTTGCATTGATCCAGGGGATGCAATGCCTGTTATTGCTTACGCAGATCAACACAAGCTTCGCTTAACCCATATCCTTATCACTCACCATCACTTTGATCATATCAATGGTGTTTCTTCGCTCTTGAAGCGTTTTCCCAATGTTATTGTTTATGCTCCAGAGGATCTTCGCATACCCTTTGGGATAAAAACAAGGCCGACGCTGAGCATTCCCTCTTTTGATTTTCAGGTTATAGCAACCCCTGGCCATACCCTTTCTCACGTTTGCTATTATGAGCCTCGCCAACAGTGGTTGTTTTCAGGAGACACTCTGTTTTCAGCAGGTTGTGGAAGGGTGTTTGATGGCACAATCGAAGCGTTGCACCAATCCTTGTTGCATTTAAAAAATTTACCCGATGCCACTAAAATCTATTGTGCGCACGAATACACTCGAGCAAATTTACAATTTGCCGCGGCCGTGGAACCCAACAATTTAGACATTCAAACCCATGCTCTTTTTTTGAATTCAAAACCGCATCGATGCTCACTTCCTTCCACCATTCAACAAGAAAAAAGAATCAATCCTTTTCTGCGCACTCATACACCCTCTGTAAAACACTACGCTAAAACCCACCTTCTTGGCTCTGATGATTCACTCAGTGTTTTTAAATATTTACGTGAACAAAAGAATCATTTTGTCGAAAAAGCCCTTTAATGCCCATTTATTGAATCAAATGACGCACTTTTAGCACAAAATTCATTCATCAAGGGTTTCTTCCTAGTGTTTTTTTTAGTAGACTGCATCATCATTGTTTAGACGGGCCGTTATATTGAAGTTTAGAGCATTGATATTATTCAATTTCTTATTTTTGGTTGTTGCGGGCTTTTTTTCTCAGGCTGCATTCGCGCAGAGCAACGTTTGGGATGTGCTTCGGCAACATTTTGTTCTAAATCACGAAGTCACTCAACCTGAAGTGCAAAATCAATTGCGATGGTTGATAGCGCACCCCAGTTATTTACGCAAATTAGCCCAGTCCGAACCTTATATTTACCATATCCTCACTGAAATTAAAAAAAGAAAAATGCCTGGTGAGATCGCCTTAATCCCCATGATAGAAAGCTCTTATGATCCCTTTGCTTATTCCGGCGCAGGCGCTGCAGGATTGTGGCAATTGATGCCGGGGACTGGCACGGATTTGGGTTTAAAACAAGATTGGTGGTTTGATGGGCGACGGAGTATACGGCCTTCGACGGATGCGGCTTTAAACTATTTGGCTTATTTGCATAATTTTTTTAATGGCGATTGGATATTGGCTTTTGCTGCGTATGATTCAGGCGAAGGCACCATGGCGCGGATCATTAAAAACAGCGGGCAAACGGGTAAAATTCATTTTTGGTCATTGCCTGTTCCCACTGAAACCAAAGCGTATATCCCTCGTTTGTTAGCACTCGCCGAAATTATGCAAAATCCACAGCGTTACCGTATTCAATTGCCCGATATCCCTTCTTCTCCTTATTTTGAGGAAGTGAATATCGGCAGCCAAATCGATCTGAACCATGCTGCAAAATTAGCCGGTATTTCTTACCAAGATTTGATAAAATTAAACCCTGGCTTCAACCGTTGGGCCACCGCTCCTTATCGTCCCTTTAAGCTGCTTATTCCAACCGATAAAGTGGAAGATTTTAGCAGGAACCTTGCCAACTTACCCGAAGATCAACGGGTAAGTTGGAAACGT
Organism: uncultured Legionellaceae bacterium; assembly: GCA_964525945.1. Taxonomy (GTDB): domain Bacteria; phylum Pseudomonadota; class Gammaproteobacteria; order Legionellales; family Legionellaceae; genus CAZGKX01. The sequence continues at coordinate 42,533 of CAZGKX010000004.1, read as the reverse complement.
TACCATGTGAATGCCGGCGATAATCTTAAATTGATCGCTCAAAAAAATCACACCACCATTAATTTGATCAAAGAGCTTAACCAGCTTAAATCAAATTCGGTTCAAAAAGGTCAATATGTCCTTATTCCCAGCCCTAAAAACACCCTGCTTCCGGCAAAACCAGATATCCCTGCTTCACCCGGTCATCAATTCGCTACTCCAAAAACGTATAAAATGATTCATATTGTGCAAAAAAACGAATCATTTCCTGATTTGCAAAAAAAATATGACATCACTGCCCCCCAAATACGGTCCTGGAACAAATTGAAGCCCACCACTAAACTGCGTCCTGGGCAACAACTGGTTATTTGGCGTAACATGAAGGCCAGTGGGGTTTATGTTGTTAAAAAGGGCGACACGTTAAGTTTAATCGCTAAACAAAGCCATACACATGTGGATACGTTGGTTAAATTAAACCCAGGTCTACAACGTCACATGCTGCGAACCGGCCAACGCATCACGTTAGGCTAATCATGTGATATACTCTAATTACCATTGTAAGCGAAGTTAACGCGATGAAACTACTATTTGATTTTTTTCCTATTTTAATTTTTTTTATTTGCTATAAATTTTTTGGCATCTACACCGCCACAGCTGTCGCGATGATAGCTTCAATGTTGCAAGTTATTTTTCACCGTATTAAATACCAACGGTATGAAAAATTGCACTTGATTAGCCTTGGATTAATTTTGGTTCTGGGTGGTGCTACATTGTTTTTCCACAACCCCTGGTTTATAAAATGGAAACCAACCGGCATTTATTGGTTGTCCTCTTTGGTCTTTGTTGGCTCCACTTTTTTTGGAAAAAAGACACTGATTGAAAAAATGATGGATGGCAACATCAAATTACCTAAAAAAATCTGGTTGCGCTTAAATTATGCGTGGGCGGTTTATTTCGTTTTTATGGGCGCGCTCAACTTGTACGTTGCTTACTATTTCGACACTGATTTTTGGGTTAATTTTAAATTGTTTGGCGGCGCAGGTTGCATGCTTGTGTTTGTTTTTATTCAAGCGCTCTACTCAACCAAACATGCTGTGGAACAGCCAAGGGATGTAAACTCATAAAGCGAACTCGTATTCGTATTTCTATAAGGATCTAGAAATGAGATTATTGCTTGTAGAAGATGATGAATTACTGGGAGATGCGGTCAAAACTGGGTTAACTCAATTTGGTTATATCGTTGAGTGGTTGAAAGACGGTGAACGGGCGCGAGCAGCAATCAAAACCGATTCGTTTGAACTGATCATTTTGGATTTGAGTTTACCCAAGATCTCAGGTCTTCATCTTTTGCAACACATCAGGCAAGCCAATAACACCACGCCCGTTATTATTTTAACAGCTCGAGAGTCTATCGAAGACAGAATCAAAGGACTGGACAGTGGCGCGGATGACTATATCATCAAACCTTTTGATTTAAATGAGTTGAGCGCACGGATACGGGCATTAATACGCCGTTCACAAGGACGAGCAGACACCGCTCTGCAATATTTCAACATCACCCTCGATCCTGCCGCTCATTCGGTCCTGGTGGATAATCAACCCGTCAATGTTCCTCGCCGTGAATTCGCTTTGCTGCAAAAATTGTTGGAAAACAGCGGGCATGTTCTGTCTCGAGAACAGCTTATGCAAAGTATTTACAGCTGGGATGAAGACGTCGACAGCAATGCATTGGAAGTCCATATTCATAATTTACGGAAAAAACTCAATACGAACCTTATTCGAACCATTCGTGGTGTAGGTTACATGGCGGAGAAAAATAAACACACCAAAGAGCAATAACACGTCAAGGAATACTTGCTGAAAGGACTGATGCATTGTGAAATTTTCGATCCGTAAATTTTTATTGATCAATTTGCTGCTTGCTATTGTTGTCACCACGACGCTCACAGCCATTGGCAATTATTATTTGGATCAAAATCAAATTCAAAAGCATTTAGACACGCTGATGGCCGTTTCAGCGCTTTCCTACCAAGCTTTACTCGGTAAAGATGTGCATCAACGCTCTCTCTCCACGATTCAAAAAACATTGGAAACGATCCCCGAACGTATCAGGCTTTATTACCCAGCCGGAAACCCTTCCGATCATTCGCCACAATTTTATTTGGATAAATTCAATTTTCAAATATGGAACAACCAAGGCAAACTTTTACTTCGTTCCCCATCTGCTCCAGCTACCCCGTTGAGCAGTGATTCAAATGGTTTTAGCACACAAACAATTGCTCACCAAAAATGGCGGGTTTTCACTTCCTATGATCCAAACGCGGGCACTCGAATCATGCTGGCAGAACGTTATGACACAAGAAATGAATTAGGGCGCCATATCGCCAAAGATGATTTATATTTTCTGTTTTTGACGTTCCCCTTGTCTGGTTTTTTAATCTGGATCATCATTGGCAGAGGCTTGAAAGGACTGGTTCGTGTGGCTGAAGAAGTTGCTAATAGAGCGCCTAGCCATTTAGAGGCCGTGGCCATTGAAGCGGTTCCTGAAGAATTAAAACCTGTCATTGACGAATTAAACAAACTTTTTTACCGTCTTCAAGAAGGCTTTGAACGTGAAAAACGTTTTGCCGCTGATGCGGCACACGAACTTCGCACACCCCTTGCTGCCATTAAAGCTCAGGCACAAGTGGCACTTAATGCCAATACCTTGGACGAAAAAAACATTGCTTTGCTTAAGTTAATCACGAGCGTACATCGCAGCACACATATTGTTCAGCAGTTGCTGACGATGAGTCAATTGGTAGCTGATCCGTTGATTGCCAATGAGAAAGACAACGTGGATTTGGTTAAGGTTACGCGTGATATCTTAGCCATGCTTGCTCCAACCGCTATTGAAAAATCCATTGAATTGGAATTTGAACATGATAATGCCCATCCTTCTTTTTTAGGTCATTCTACCGCCATTGGTATTCTTGTAAGAAATTTAGTCGATAACGCGATTCGTTATAGCCGGCAAGGAGGAGAAGTGAGTGTGCGGGTGTATCAGCTAAAAAATGAAGCGGTCATTGAAGTTCAAGACAACGGACCAGGCATTCCAGTGGAATTGCAAACACGTGTTTTTGAACGATTTTTTAGGGTCTTGGGCAACAAAAGCACCGGCAGTGGCTTGGGTTTGGCGATTGTTCAACAAATTTGTGATTTGCACCACGGCCGTATTACGCTTGCGACCACCGAAGAAAACACAGGATTAATCATCCGCATATTTTTTCCAAACGCATTGTGAGGCCTTTCTTTCATCATTCAAAATGGAACCATTTTTATGCCCTATAAAAAAAGCATACTTTACTGCTTTGTTATCGCAATAATGGCTATTTGCTATCAATGGATTGATCAACCAATGGTGTGGTTTTTGTACCATCACAACAGCCACAATTACACAGTATTTAAAATACTGGCCAATGACATTGTCATCTTGATCAACATTTTTGTCTTTCTGTTCTACTTCTATTTTTCAATTAAATTCCTGTTAAACAAGTTGATAAATCCCATAGAAAAAAAGCTTCTTATCATGAGCAATGCAGTC
>CAZGKX010000004.1:3286-38961 GCA_964525945.1 uncultured Legionellaceae bacterium | reverse complement strand
TATCAAAGATCTTCTAAAAATAATATTTGGCAGGTTTTGGACGGACACTTTTTATTGCAATAATTTATCGCTCATTAAAGACCATGCTTACGGTTTTAATTGGTTCAATGGCGGGTTATCGAGCTCCTTTCCGTCCGGTCATTCTGCCATAGCTTTTGCATTTTCCATGAGCATGTGTTGTTTATTTCCCCGCTTGTGTTGCTTTTGGGTTGCGGTAGCCATTTTAGTCGTGGTAGGACAACTTGTGATGTATTATCATTTTCTAAGCGATATTATTGCCGGAGCGGCTTTAGGGAGTTTTATTGCGCATCTTACCTGCAAATATAATAGTCGTTGATTTTATAACACACAGATCCTTCATTTCGAGCGCATGTCTTCGTGCTATAATTAAATCAATCTGACTCCATTAATGGCCTATCATGCCTAAACGCATCGTTGTTTTGACCTCTTTCATGCATCAACGAGGTGGGGATCTTATTTCTGCCACGAGTTTTATGAAGGCCGTGTTCGCTCAAGACAGCGATGTTGAAATAGATTGGATTGTAAAACGTGATCTTAGTGGATTTAAAAAAAATATTGAAGCATTCAAAATGGCTGAGCTAGGCGAATGGCAGGACAAAGTCCATCTAACGTGCATTGACAGTGGAGATTATAAAAACGTTACCATCATTGGGGATCAAATGTTTGATCAACAACATCATCATGCGCTCACCACCCAGGAAATAACCGAACGTTCTGAAAATAATTGGGGAAACCTTTTTATTGGTTGGAATGGATGGAAGGATGTTCATGAAATTTTAAAATCCCCTGCCGTGTCGAGTCAATTGCGGGAGTGCGATATGATTGTAGTGAACGCTAACCCGCATCGGATGGTGGAGCAAGATTATCGATTATTAGCGACCTTTAATAAACCGACGCGTTTAATACCCGAATATGATCTCGAACATAATGGCACGACCACTTACGACAACCCCAATGTTGAAGTCATACACACAGGATTTGGAGGATCAAATGAGTACAGTTCGTACAAAAATTACAAAGGTCTGGGTGTCTATATTGATGACAGTGCTTTAGCAACCAATCATTTGGATGACGTTGCAGAGGCTGACGCGGAGTTTATTCATCATGTTACACAAGGTGATCTTGCCCGTTATAAGCACTCACACGCCTTGTTTTATGGCTATTTTTTCGATCTGCCTCAGCATGTGTTACGTCATTACGTTGTAAACACGGGATCCTACATCCAAAACAGTATCATGCTGGCAATGGACATCGGTGATAAAAACAATATTGATATTGTCATTCCTGGACACAAAGACCCTGAATTTCTTCAGCACATCTATCAAAAGGCTCTTGACACTTTGCCAGAGACTTATAAAAGTAAAATAAACACTGCACGTTATGATTTGAAACAAAAGACTGGTATTGCAGAAACGATTGTTGCAATGGACGACGGCCCATTTAACGTTCGACTTTTAAACCCACAGCATTTGGGACGTAAAACAGTTCAAGCATTGCTGAATGATTCAGAACCTTGGGTTGGCCTCACTGGTGATGCGTCCTGGATCGAAGGTTTGATGAAAGGCAAAATTGTGTGCTACCAAGTCGTTCGCTGGAAAGAGTTTTTTTTTCGAGGGTTTCTCAACTATTTGAAAAATAAATTACCCCACAGTCCACTGACCGAATTTTATCAATCGCAACGAAATCTGGATTTTACTCGGATGAGGGCTCTTTACCAAACAAGCCTTCCTGAGATGCAAGCGGATGCTAAAAGGCTCGCAACTTTATTGATGGACGAAAAAAATCTAGCGACCAACATGATCCCTCATCTGCTTCGCTCTTTGAATGGGCTGTCTCCACAGCTTGGCGCAGTAGAGGAAGAGTTTGAAATCAATGTCTTGGAGACTTTTATTGACCGGATTCGAGAGCACTTGGAAATAATAAAGGTTCAAAAAACATTAGGTTTTTGGAGCCGTCCTGAACAATCGGCTTCTGAAACATTAAGTTCTTCTTTGGATTTTGCAAACAATCTGGAGCAAGTAAGTACTGCTTTAATACAATATTATCAGCATATATCAGAAAATAAGTCCGGAAAATTTGAAAAAAATAAATTTGAGGCGTTTATGCTGCGAATAGGCATTCTTGATAGTGAGCAGGAATGTGAGGTGCTGGGCACCAAATTACAACAACTTTGTTTAAGTGATTTAAACCATTTGATGCTTCAACCCATCTCGGGTTTAAGTTAACGCTGCGGGCTGTGTGGCGTAGGCAAAACAAAATACCATGTCAATGGATGATTGATTAAAGTACTCAGGCTGGTTTTGACGAATTTGATTCAGACGAAATGCTGTATGAACGATATGATCCATGCATTGGGTGTCGCTGTAGGTACCATCATCAACAAAAAGCAGGCAACTGTTTTCGCGTGCAAAGCGTTTTGCATTTATATGTCATTTGACGTGTTAATGGATTTGTGGCTTTTTCCCCAACCTGTTTAAATAAGAAAAATGAGCTTTAATTGCGGATCCGCATGTTGAATATTCGTGATAGGGTAGATTGTTTTTTTTGCAAAAAGACTTAACAATAGGCTGTATCGTGGAATAGTGGGTATGAGAAACATGAGGAAATAGATGATGTATCACTTGCATGTTTAACCCCCCTGTAAAATAAGTCAGGATCTTGTTCTGCGAGGAAAAATCCGATGTTGATGACAGTTGGTGTAGCAATTGATTGGCTGTAAAATTTTCTGCTCTGAGTAGAAAAAATAAATCAGGGACAACATGGGCAAGTTGAAAAATAATCGATGTGATTAAACCGGACAGTAATAAAAAAGTTACATAATAACCAATAAAGAATTGCAGTGAAGAAAAATAGTGGAGAGGGATAATAATGAACAATACAACATGCGCCATGCGGGTAGCTATTATTTCCAAAAATAAAAGCATTCTTTTGGGTATGGATAACTCGTAAATGTTATAGAAAAGATCTTTAAAATCCCCTATATAGATCCACTTTAAAATGTACAGCGCGTAAAGCGGGACAGCATAATACGCTTGCCATTTGTGCCAAGCCCGCCAAGGATCCAGTGACGAATACCTAAAAAGACCTTTGGAATTGATGTCAAAATCTTTGGCATAAATGTTGGTGTAAACATGGTGGCGTTTAACATGTTTTTCATACCAATTAATGGTGCTGATACCGTACACACAAGACACCATCATCTGCGCCAAATGATTTATAAATTTTGACGTGGAAAGAGAGCGGTGTGACCCTTCATGAATGATGTTCAAGGTTAACGCCGATGAGGTCAGAAAAAGAAAAAACATTGCAAAAAAGCAATAAAATGGGTTATCCAGTTGGCCGCTGTATAAAAAATTAAAATAGCTGATGAACCAGGCTCCGGCCAAAACAAGGCTTTTTATATACAAATTGATAGGGCCGCGTAGTCGCTTATCAGCTAAAGCACCGTAAACGTCCTGTTTCAATGTGTTGTATAAAAGCGAATGATCAGTCCCTTGCCCTGCTTCCATGTATGCACTCCATTTGAGCTAACGGTTTGCCAACAATTGCAAACCCTCACGAATTAACTGTTCACAAGTTTTATTGCCATCATTGATTTTATTGATTATTTTACTGGCTTCTTGCCGTTTAAATCCTAACGCTTCTAAAGCATTTATGGCTTCATCTTGCTGTCCAAAAACAACAGGTATATCCATTTTAGCGCCTGAATCTGCTCTTGGTAGCTGTTGAACACTGTCTTTCATTTCGACCACCAAACGCTCAGCCGTTTTTTTGCCAATTCCCGGAAGTTTGGTCAATAACACCGTGTTCTGTTGATGGATGCAGGTGATAAATTCTTCCGGGGTAATGCTGGATAAAATGGCAACAGCCATTTTGGGTCCTACCCCGTTGACTTTGATCAGTGCTCGAAACAAAGCACGTTCTTGTTTGTCAATAAATCCATACAACAACAGCGCATCTTCCCGCACCACGGTATGAATATGCAATCCAATTTGCCCTGCTTGTGATTCGAGCTGAAAAAAAGTAGGCAACGATGTTTCCACATCATAACCAACACCATTCACATCGATGACGACTTTTCCAGGATGGTGTTTATCGACGACGCTGCCACTTAACCAACCAATCATTGTTCTATCTCCCTTTCATAAGCTCTCTTAAGCCATAACGCATATGGCTGTGGCAAATGGCGATGGCCAATGCATCTGCGGCGTCACTTTGGGGTGAGCTGGACAACATCAGTAAATTCACCACCATGTGCTGTACTTGTTCTTTCAGCGCACCACCATAGCCAACCACTGATTGTTTAATTTCGCGGGGTGAGTACTCGCTCACCTTCATCCGATGTGATGCACAAGCAACCATGGCCACCCCTCTTGCATGCCCTAATTTTAATGCTGAACTGGCATTTTTATGCATAAAGACTTGTTCAATGGCCACTTCTTGTGGGCTAAAATTTTCCACCAATTGGCAAACACCATTAAAAATTTCCAGCAGACGATGGCTTAATTCGCCTTCGGACGTACGAATGCAGCCGCTGTCAATGTATTGCAATTGCCGATTGTTATCTCTGATCAAACCATAACCTGTTACCCGCGAACCAGGATCTATCCCTAGAATGATGGTCATTCGTCAACGGACTCGGTGATTGGAAAAGCAGCGTTGCTATACACGGCTTGAACATCATCCAAATCTTCCAACATGTCAATGAGCTTTTCCAGTGTTTCAGTGGCATCTTTGTCGGTGGGAATCAGTAATTGCGCGCGCCGCGTCAGGTGGCATTGTTCAATTTCAAATGTCCCAGCTTCCAACGCAGATAAAACGGCATGGTAACACTCCACCGGCGTAATCACTTCAAGTTGCCCTTCTTCGATGATGACATCATTAGCCCCTGCTTCAATGGCAATGTCCATCGCTTGCTCTTCATGCGCTGTTGGTGCCAACAAAATTTCACCTTGCTTGCTAAACAAGTACGCGACGGAACCATCCGTACCTAAATTGCCGCCATGTTTGGTAAACGCATGTCGAACTTCAGACACGGTGCGATTTTTATTGTCTGATAAGCAATCCACTAAAATGGCGATGCCTCCAGGGCCGTAACCTTCGTAACACATTTCCACCATGTTAGCACCATCCAAGCCCCCAGCTCCACGCTTAATGGCATTATCGATGGTGTCGCGCTTCATGTTTGCTTTTAACGCCTTGATGACAGCATCGCGCAAGCGTGGATTCGATGACTCATCCGCTCCGCCCATTCTTGCTGATACCGTAATTTCTCGAATTAATTTGGTAAAAATTTTACCGCGTTTCGCATCTTGCACACCTTTGCGAAATTTAATGTTTGCCCACTTGCTATGACCTGCCATGTTCTATCCCCATTCATTTCTAACCTGATATTTCGATTATACAATGGCAATCCACCAAGCAAAACCATTTAGAATACAGTAAACACAACTTTAATGGTCAAACGTTCTGTTTCACTTGTTTTACTGCAATTATCGATAGTATATTGTATAAAATATGCCTGGAGTTGGTTAGGAGGTCCGCATGCATTTAGCTGGTTTTGGTAATTATCACTCGAGTGAAGCAATCCCTGGTTCATTACCATCGCATCAAAATTCGCCCCAACAATGCAACATGGGTTTGTACGCTGAACAACTCAGTGGCAGTGCATTTACGCGTCCACGGCATGCAAATTTGCACAGCTGGCAATACCGAATATTGCCCTCTGTCGTGCACGGTGATTATGCGCCTTATAAACATGCTATCACCGAGCAGTTTTTGGCGGTACAAGCACCCAATCCGTTCCGTTGGTCCACTTTTCCCGCACTCGAAACGACCAAAGATTTTGTTGATGGTTTGTTTCACCTGGCAGGCAATGCATCGGTGAACACGTACATCTATCAATGCAACCAGTCGATGGACCACCGTTATTTTGGTGATAATGATGGCGAATTGTTGTTTGTTCCTTATGCAGGCACCATTCAATTGCAAACAGAAATGGGGATGATGGAGATCTCTCCAGGTAAAATTGCGGTCATTCCCCGTGGCATTAAATTTAAAGTGAACCTCATCGACACTTACGCAGCAGGCTATCTCTGTGAAAACAGCGGGCTACCTTTGTCGTTGCCCTCCTTAGGGACAATTGGAGCTAATGGTTTGGCCCATCCTCGGCATTTCCTTTACCCTTCTGCGGCATTTGAAGAGCGAACCGGTGACATGGAGTTAATTTGCAAATACCAAAACCATTGGTGGTCCGCTATCAGCCATCATTCTCCTTTAAACGTTGTGGCTTGGCATGGTAATTATGCACCCTACTGTTATGATTTATCGTTGTTCAACACCATTAATTCGGTAAGCTTTGATCACCCCGATCCTTCTATTTTCACGGTACTGACTTCCGAAAGCGATACGCCAGGGGTTGCGAATTTAGATTTTGTCATTTTCCCACCGCGTTGGATGGTGGCTGAGGACACCTTTAGACCTCCTTATTTTCATAAAAACATTATGAATGAATTGATGGGTTTGATCATTGGGACTTACGATGCCAAAGCCACAGGGTTTGAAGTGGGTGGAGTAAGTATTCATAATTGCATGACAGCACATGGCCCTGATGCGGATTCATTCCAAGAGGCACGCGCGCAAAAGCTTGAGCCCAAATATTACGACAACACGTTAGCGTTTATGTTTGAAACCAATCAGCCTTGGAAAATTACGGATAAAGGGTTGCACCACCCCAGTTTACAACGTGCGTATTCGTCCTGCTGGCAAAAGTTAAACCCTTATTTCAAGCGAGCGCCATGAAAATTTTAGCGGATGCGAGTCTTCCTCACTTAAGCAAGTTGTTTCATCCTAAATTTGAACTCACCCTATACCATTCACTGGATGAGGTACCGGCATTGCTGGTCGGTCAAACTATTTTATTTTGCCGTTCCACTTTAAAGGTATCCGCACAACTTATCCAAGATCATGCATTGCAATGTGTTGCCACGGCGAGCAGTGGCACTGATCACATCGATGATCAACACCTTCAGCAACAAGGTATTCAATTGATCGATGCCAAAGGGAGTAACGCACGTGCTGTGGCCGATTATGTGATAGCCACCCTAGCCTGGTTGTTGCAAAACAAACCACTTACAGGTAAACGCGTGGGCATTATTGGTCTAGGGCAGGTTGGAGCACAAGTGCAACACCGTTTACGTGCGCTAGATTTGGACATTATTTGTTATGATCCACTGAAAGCAAAAAACGATCCTCTTTTTCATAGCTGTGCGTTTGAAGAATTAACACGCTGTGATGTGCTGTGCATTCATGCCAGTTTGCATGATGTTGCACCTTATGCGACTCGGCATTTATTCAATGCTAAATTTTTCAAACAATTAAAAGCCAACACGGTGATTATCAATGCCGCAAGAGGTGATATTGTTGATGAAGCCGCGTTACTTGCCAATCCTCAACCGATCATTTATTGCACCGACGTCTATGCAAACGAACCTTCAATCAATGAGCAAATCATTCAATATGCCACTTTGTGCACCCCTCACATTGCCGGACATAGCCTTGAAGCAAAAACCAACGCAGTTTTTCAAGCGAGTCAACAATTGCATCGTATGTATGCGCTAGACATGCCCTTTTTTGAGATGAAAGCCAACGCCACTGTGCTATCTCCTCAACCCACTTGGCAAGAAAATATATTAGGAGTGTTTAACCCCATCAACGATACCCAACAATTGAAAGCAGCAAAAAACAAGGCCACAGCGTTCCTAGCACAAAGAATCGCCCACAATTATCGGCATAATTTTAATTGTTACGATACTCATTTGTTGAAGGAATATGACAAACAATTTTTTGATTAACCAATCGTAAGGCTGGCAAAAATTACTCACTTACGTTTGTTTGAATGAAATTGCAAATTAAAGGATATTAAAATGCGGGGATCATGGAAATTATTGTTCGGCTTTTTCTTTTTGTTATCAGAACTGACTTATGCTCTCCCTGATTTTGGTCCTGTAGATATGGGCGAATTTTACAGTTCGTTACCAGATGTGCCTGTTCGGGCCAAACTGGGTTCATTAATTAAATCTGAGCCTATAGTCACTACGGTCAACGAAGCGAAAGCCTGGAAGATAGCTTATGTTTCTTCTGATGTTAACGGAAATAAAACCATAGTGACTGGTATTATAGTAGCCCCACTATCCCAATCAGAAACAACAAAGGAGCGGCCTGTTATGGCTTGGGCTCATGGTACTACTGGTACAGCCCAAACTTGTGGTCCTTCACAAGTATTGAATCCGGCGCAACCCTTGAATCAATATTTCATGATGAACGGCAACTCCTGGACTGATTTCGGACTACCCGCAGTGGATGCCTTCATTAAAGCAGGCTATGTCATCGTTGCAACCGATTATCAGGGGCTGGGTGGTGGCGGCAAGCATCAATATACGGTTGCAACAACTCAGTCACAGGATGTCATCAACTCCATCAGAGCGGCTACTCAGCTTAAAGAGTCACAAGCAGGTAACAGAGCTATAGTGTACGGATGGTCTCAAGGTGGTGGTGCCACTCTGGCTGTTGCTGGCATGCAAGATTATCTTACGGTTAAAGATTCTGTAAATGACCAAATTAAAATTCTCGGTTTTGTTGCTATGGCACCTTACGATATAGCAGCGACCTTTCCTGACAAGATCAATACAGAACAAGAAGCTTTGGCACATTTAAAAAGCATCAGTGATTTATTTAGTGCCAATGTTTTTAATTTCACTCATTACGCCCAAAATCTCTGGGGTATGGTTGCAGCTTTTCCTGAGTTAAAATTGAATGACATGTTAACTGATGACGGTGTGGATGTCGTTAATCAGCTTATGGCAAGAAAATGTATGCACGGTGCTTCAGATACCTTGAATTTTAATTACGGTACTCAATACAAGGACTTTTTACGTTCTGATATTAAAAATGCGTTTGCCTGGGTGAAAGCAAATCTCAAGGGCAGTGTAAATCCAGTTCCTCCACTGGCACCAGTAATTATTTATTGGGGCACTAAGGATACAACTGTACCGCCAGCTATGGGCGAATTCTATTTTAAACAAATGTGCAAAATGGGCGGCCAGGTAACGCGTGTGAAACTATCAGGAAATCAAAATCACTTTACGACTCCTGCAACTGCAGAGCCATTGTATGTTCCCTGGGTGGCAGATCGTTTTGCGGGCAAGCCTATTGATCATGTATGCGCTGAGTTAGATGCATAATGCTTAAGTTTGCTTCTTTTTTTAAAGTACTCCCTCTGCCTAATCAGGAAGAAACAATAAGAAGCACGGGTGATCCGAATCCTACTTTTTCATTACACCTAAATATTGTGACAAGTGAATTTTAGGTCTCGGACTTTCAGTGTTTATGCCATCAAATGCTCAATACATAGCCAACAATAAATGGAGTGTTGGCCTGAGTTTGCGGCCATGCCGTATGGCATTTTTATGTGAATAATTGACGGCCTAATTTTGCTCCATTTATGGCCTTTTTGGCAATGCCACATACAAAGTGCCTGAGTGATTAAGCGCATTTGCTTCAATGCCAGCTTGAAGTCCTTCCCCTTTGTAGCAATCAACATGAGCACCCATAATCGCACCGCCTGTGTCTTGAGCCACACACCATGAAGTAGTATTTTTGGAATTATAAATAAAATTCATGCCCACTGGGATTACTTTGTGATCGGTGGCACATGAGGCATGGGGTGTGAGGGATATATTTTCTGAGCCATAAGGCCCCCCATCTTCTTTAGCAAAAAACACAAAGCTTTGATCGCGATTTCTCAAATCAGCAGCTTTATCACGGTTAAGAGGGTCATTAAGGTATTGGCGAATTAATGATTCTGCTGCTCCGCTTTGTTTTATTTTTTTAGAGACGTTACAACGTAATTTTTCTTCATCCAAGCATTTAGGATCTTTGGCACAACGCTCAATGGTATCCAAGTTACCACCACAGGTTGGATCTTGTGCGCATTGAACTATACGCCCAAGCATAGTGCGTGGCCTGCCATTGGCGCCATCGTAATTGATGTGGAATAATTTGCCATCAAGCATTAATGAACCAGAGCCCTGAACCATTAAAAACGCGGGGTCATTAGGGTCTTTAACATAGCCAATGATATGTTTTGGATGCAGGGCTCCATGCTCAATTTCGTCGCGGTCTGGTGCCACAGAATAGGTACCATCGGCATTTTTTAGGCAAAATCCACGCGCCATTTTGGTCAGTGGGTCAACGCCACAAAGAGGCGCTTTTAAATTAAATTTTTTACATTCTGCTACGACATTAACAACACCTGGGTTACCGTAGAGAGGGTATAAAAATTCGCCACCGCGCTGGGTACGAGCTTCAACGGCGGCTGGCGCGTAATAAGCGGTAAATTGAAATTGCCCTTTTTTATAGCCGGCATGATTTTCAGGCCAGCCATCGCTTTTATACCAGTCAAATTCGGTCTTGATGGTGGATAAATATTTTTGATAATCACCATGGGCTGCTTTTGCGAGCGTGAGCATTTTTTTATTGGTATCCAGGCACCATTCTTGGCGTTTGAAGGTATGACCTGCAATCGTTACCGTTTGAAATTCACCCGAGTTTTTTTTGCAATTTTCAATTTGATGATTCAACGCATTGATGACTTCATCCATATTGCCCACTGGATTTTCTAATGGTAGCTCTGAGGGTGAAATTTTATGAAATTTAAAACGCAATACACCGGGCTCTTTGGCGGCTACTTTCTGTCTTGTGGTAAAGTCTGCAAGCCGTCGAATGTCTAAACAGCGTTGGATTGGATCAGAGGGCTGGGTGGCGTGAGTGATGACGCTATACGTCATGATTGCAATGATTAAAACGGATCGAAACATTAGCATCCTTTCACCTATCGTTGATTAGGGTATGGCCAAACGGTTCGATTCTCGAATAGACATATGATTAACCGTAGGTTGGGCCTTGGCCCAACAATATTGTCTTCTCTGAGTCGCACGCATGGCTAACCATGGATTTGAATTTGTAATAACGATTATATAGGCTATTGTCACATATGGACATGCGCATGACTCAAAAAGGAGCCATGCGATAAAATTATTTGTCGTTTAAAAAGTCTTTGATCGCTTTTTCTGATTGTTCTTTGGTGTAACCGTAATGTTTTTGTAATTTACCGAAAATTTCTTGTTGATTGCCCCGAATAACGTCAAGGTCATCATCCGTCAGCTTTCCCCAAGCTTTTCTCATTTTACCTTTTACTTCTTCCCATTTTCCTTCAAAGATATCCTTATTCATGATTGCTCCTATAAGTGATCCATCACACAGACATTCTGTGTATATCCAATAATATTAGTTCACTTTGATTAAAAATCAAGTAAAAGGAAAGTATTTTTTCCCTTGATATTGCATTGGTTAGCATTGCCATTCCTTGATTATGTTTTATACTGAATCTCATTTGACTTAAAACAGCATCGCATGGATCCTCTAACCCACGGTTTATTAGGCGCATCTTGCGCCTGCGCTTTATTACCGATTAAAGAAAAAAACAAGACCTTGCTTGCTGGGGCGCTGGCAGGAATGGCTCCAGATCTGGATATTTTTATTCAAAGTGCACAAAATCCCATGCTCATGTTTTTGTACCATCGCCACTTTAGCCATTCTCTGATTTTTATTCCGTTGGGGGCATTGCTGGTCACTTTTTTTTTATTGTTATTTAAACGGTTTAGAGGCGACTTGGTTTTAGTGTGTTTGGCTGTGCTGATTGGTTATGCAACGCATGGGTTATTGGATGCGTGCACAAATTATGGAACCTTGTTGTTTTGGCCATTTTCTTACGTCCGTGTCCGATGGGATGTTTTGTCCATTATCGATCCTTTTATCACCATCCCGTTAGCGCTAGGAGTGGTTGCAACGGTGCAATTCAACACCAAAAAAGGGATTGGTGTTGCTTTCTTTGCGGTCATGATCATGTTGGTGTTGAATGTGCTCCAGCATCATCGCGCCATCCATGCTATTCATAACGAAGCCAGCAATAAGCAATGGCCGTTAACAAAAATAGAAGCATACCCTAAACTGGCAAGTTCCACTGCTTGGCGAGGCATCGCCCAACTTAAACAGCGCTATGCATTGATTTTTGATATCGATGTTCCGCTGTTAAAAGCAACAACCATCACTTTAAGGCGCATCTATCCATTGTATTCAGCTGAAAAGCTTCCCTTATTCGTGAAAGATTCCCCGACGTTGTTAAACGATTTTAAAATTTTCAATTGGTTCAGTGATGGGTATTTGATTCAAAATAAACAAAACACGTTGAGCTTAGCGGATGGTCGATTTTTGAGTGATAGAAATCCCTCCATCGCGTTATGGAACATCCAGTTTTTGCCCGGCGAAAAGCATGTGAAAAAATTAAATTTTTTACCCATAAATAACCGTCATTGATGGTGGGAGCTTAACTGATCAGAGGTAATTTATCCCCCATTTGTCTTTTTTGAAGGATGTAAAGAAAAGGAATAAACACCAAAGCTAAAACAAAGGATAATTGGTACAACCCTACCCAACCAAACAATGATTGCAGTGTTGCGGCGATAGGACCTGAAAAAACACGGGGTAATGCAGAAATAGACACTAAAATGGAAAATTGGGTGGCTGTGAATCGACGATCCACAAGACCCATAAAATAAGCCACCAAGGCTGTTGAGCCCATGCCAGCAGCAAAATTGTCACAAACCACGGCCACTGCAAACAGGGTTATATTTTTACCCACCATAGCCAACGCGATAAATAACAAATTTGTCAGCGCTTGCAATATTCCAAAGGCAAACAGCGCTCGGTATATGGTCCATCGCATTAACAACAAGCCCGCAACTATGCCTCCCAACAAAACAGCAGCAATTCCTATTATTTTATTCACATACGCAATGGTTTCTAACGAAAAACCAATGTTTTGAATTAAAAATGGCATGACAATGCCACTGGTCGTGGTGGTGAACGATAAATAAGCAGAGTGCCAGGACATGCGGCCGCGAAAAAAGTTCTTTGATGGGTTCTAAAAAAGAAGTAACAAACGATAGCTCTGTTGTTTCTATAGAAGGTTCCGGGCTCCATAACGTGGCAATTATGCCTGGCAGCATGCACAACCCCATCAGGCGGTAAGCAAGCACCCATCCACTGTATTGGGCAATGATCAATGCACCACCACCGGCAATTAATAAAGCAACGCGATAGCCCAACACGGCTAAAGACGCACCAATACCATGTTCGGTGGTGGGTAAATATTCCGTTCGGTGTGCATCGATGGCCACATCTTGTGTGGCAGAAAAGCAGGCTAGAATAAAGGCGAGGATGCCCATTGTTGTAGGGGTTGTTTGCGGTGAAAGCCATGCCATGAGGTTAAAGCCCACCAAGAGCAACACTTGCATCACCAAAATCCAACTGCGACGTTTGCCGATCGACAACAATGAACAACGATCCAGCAATGGGCCCCAGACAATGCGATAAATGTAGGGCAATCCCACCAGGCTGAGCATACCCGTTGCCATGATTGGCATACCAGTGTCTGCAAACCATGCTTGCAACGTGCTTGTGATTAAAGCTAACGGTAATCCAGAGGAAAATCCCAGGATAAAAATGATCAATAAACGTTTATTCATAATGAGTAGATAAAACTAGGTGTAAGGTGAGCAACGGCTGTCACGCTCACCTTAGAAGTGTTGGATTTGTTCTTGCTTGGACTAGGGGTTTTTATTTGTTCACAGAGAGCAAATGGACATTAAAAATCAATGTTTCATTTGGGCCGATTAAACCACCGACATTCCGTGCACCATAAGCAAGGCTTGCTGGCACAAAAATTTCCCACGTAGAACCAGCTGGCATCAATTGCAATGCTTCTGTCCAACCAGGAATAACTTGTGAAAGCTTGAAGGTTGCAGGCTTACCGGTTTTTTCTGTGCTGTCAAACACTTCACCGCTGATCAATTTGCCGGCGTATTCAACGGTAACGGTGTCTTCTTTACCTGGTTTAGCACCAGTTCCATTGGTGATCACTTTGTACTGCAAGCCACTTGGTAATGTAATCACGCCATCTTTCGTCTTGTTAGCACTTAGAAACTGCTCACCTTTTACTTTATTTTCTTCAGCTTTTTTATCAAATTGAGCCGCTCGTTTTGTCATCAATTCTTTTTGAAATTTGCTCAATACGTCTTTCATTTGTTGATCAGTAAGCAGCAGCGTGCCACCGTTCATTCCGTCTTCAATTCCTTTTGCCATCATGGCGGGGTTAATTTCGATGCCTTGTTTCTTGATGTTTTTCCCCAAATCAGTCCCAATACTGTAGGAAAGTTTATCCACATCAGTATTTAATGCCGGTGCGTCCGATGCAGCCTGTATCGCAGACATTGCTAAACCCATAGCAGCAGCAGCAGCGACTAATTTCATTTTCATAACCAATCCCCTTTTATTCATTATTCAGAATCAACCTCAAACTGTTCGGTATCATTTTGCCTAAATTAATTTATAAATACTAGGGCCTGTTGATTAAAAGAGTATATTATAGTGTTAACGTTTAATGGGCTCATGCCCATCATGAGGCATTGTATGCTTGAGCAATTGGCTGACAGTTTTACTTTGATTACGATGCAAACCAGTAAAAATTTGGTGACCTTGTTTATCCTGTTGGCGGTGTTATGGTCCGTATTTTTTGTCAGCTTATTGGAAAAACGCATTTTGCTGTTGGGGATAATTCCCCGGAAAATATATGGTCTATCGGGGATATTGTTTGCCCCCCTGTTGCACAGTAATTTCAATCATTTATTTTTTAATTCCATACCTTTGGTGGTGTTGAGCAATTTTATTTTAATCCATGGCTTGCATTATTTTATATTAACCACTGTTTTGATGACACTCAGCAGTGGACTATTGATTTGGTTGTTCGCAAAACCGGGTCTTCATATTGGAGCGAGTGCGGTTATCACCGGTTTTTGGGCATTGCTGGTCAGTGATGTATACCAACAGGGCACTTTAACCGCTATTTTATTAGGTATTGTTTGCATCTATTATTTTGCGGGTATTTTTTTATCGGTTTTCCCTGGCAAGAAAGGCGTTTCCTGGGAAGGGCATTTATTCGGCTTGATTGCGGGGTTTTCGATTGGTTATGCTTATTCAGTGTTGAAGATCCCTACTCTAACCGTTGTTTAAGCTGTATACTCTTTCTCCCTAAATATTATCGTCGTCTTCATTATGCAAACACCTCTATTGCTCCCCCAACCCACCACTAAAAAACAAACCTGGGGGCAACTGTATGGCAGCAGTTTATCGTTGGCATTGGCCGAATATTGCAAACAAACGCACGGCATTAAATTGCTTGTTGCCCCCGATAATTTGTCAGCGACCCAATTATTAAATGAATTACAATTTTTTTTAGACGGTGTACCTGGTCAAGAACTCTTGCTTTTCCCTGATTGGGAAACCTTGCCCTATGACCAATTCTCACCTCATCAAGACATCATTTCCGAACGTTTAACCACGTTAAGTCGTTTGCAACAAACCGACAATGCCATTGTAATCAGTGCTGCCAGTACCTTAATGCACCGTTTGTGCCCTTCACAGTTTCTTAGCCAATATGCTTTTATTCTAAGCCAAGGGCAACAATTGCAAATCAATTCATTCAGGCATCATTTGCAACAAGCAGGCTATTATTGCGTGAATAAAGTCCTGGAACATGGTGAATTTGCTATTCGCGGCGCGATCATTGATCTGTTTCCTATGGGCAGTGCGTACCCCTACCGGATTGAATTATTTGACGACACCGTAGACAGCCTGCGGCTGTTTGATGTGGACACGCAACGCACCATAGAAAAGATCAAAGAAATTCGAATTTTACCCGCACGTGAATTCCCACTCAATGAGCACAGTATCGCGTTGTTTCGGCGTCAATTTAGAGAGAAATTTACCGGTAATCCAAGTGCATGTTCAATTTATGAAGCCGTTACAGCAGGTCAATTTCCTGGTGGAATTGAATATTATCTTCCCCTCTTTTTTGAAACAGCTGCAACTGTGTTTGACTATTTACCAGAAAATGCTTCGATTTGCCTGATTGAAGCCACCCACGAGCATGCGGAGCAATTTTGGCGTGAGCTATCAACACGCTATGAACAAAGAAGTTATGATATATCCCGTCCAATTTTGCCACCTGAGCAATGTTTTTTATCCCCGACGGAATTCATGACACAAGCCAATCGTTTCCCGCAAATTCGCATCTACCACAAACCTGTTGAAAACAAAGGAATTATAGCCAATTTCAACGTGGACAAACCCCCGACCTTACCAATTGATAGGCACGCACCACAACCCCTCTCTCAGCTATGTGCGTTCATGTCAAACCCAGAGCGTCGTTATTTATTAATGGTGGAAAGTGCCGGGCGGCGTGAGGTGTTGCTTGATTTATTGAAACAAAGCAGCATTGCTCCAAAAGTAACCGCATCGTGGCATTCTTTTCTTCAAGACAATGTTTCCATCGCCATTACAACAGGTCCCTTGATCCATGGTGCGGAACTCAATGATGCGGCCATTTCCATTATTGTGGAATCCCAACTGTTTGGTGAACAAAGCATCCCACAACGGCGAAGCACCCAAAAATCGGTTGATCCGGATTTAATTATCCGTGATTTAGCAGAACTTCGAATGGGCGCGCCTGTTGTTCATTTGCAGTTTGGTGTTGGTCGATACTTGGGTTTGCAACCCATTGAACACAATGGTCAAATGAATGAGTTTTTAATCCTCGCTTATGCGGGCGACGATAAAATTTATGTGCCTGTTACCTCTTTAAACCTTATTAGCCGCTACACTGGCGCGGACAGTGATCATGCACCCCTCCATCGATTGGGAACGGATCAATGGCAAAAAGAAAAGAAAAAGGCCGCAGAAAAAATCCATGATGTGGCCATTGAGCTGTTGGATCTGTATGCCAAACGTGAAGCAAAACCTGGCCACGCTTATGAGTTCAGCGCAAGCGAATATCAACGCTTCGCGAGTGGCTTTAAATTTACGGAAACAAGTGATCAACTGCAGGCCATTCATCAGATCATCCATGACATGCAGGCATCACGCCCAATGGATCGCTTGATTTGTGGGGACGTTGGATTTGGTAAAACCGAGGTCGCAATGCGTGCCGCATTTATCGCGGTGCAAAATGGCAAACAAGTCTGTGTCTTGGTGCCGACAACCTTGTTAGCAGGACAACATTTTGAATCATTTCGTGATCGATTTGCAGATTTTCCAATTAATATTGAATTGCTATCACGCTTTCGCAGCGGTAAAGAGTCCACTCAAGTGATTCAATCCCTCCAAGATGGGCGAACGGATATTGTGATAGGTACCCACAAACTGTTTCAAAAAGATATTCAGTTTAAAAATTTAGGTTTATTGATCATCGATGAAGAACACCGCTTTGGTGTTAAACAAAAAGAACACATCAAATCGTTGCGTACCCACATTGATATCCTTTGCATGACGGCCACCCCTATTCCTCGGACTTTAAACATGGCCATGGCGGGCATCCGTGATATTTCGTTGATAGCAACACCTCCGGCAAAACGCTTGGCCATTAAAACGTTTTGGCAAGAACGCAATGACCCAGTCCTCAGAGAGGCGCTGTTGCGTGAAATTTTACGGGGCGGGCAAGTGTTCTTTTTACACAATAACGTGCAGACCATTGAACGCATTTGCCAAGATTTGCAAGCCCTTGTGCCCGAAGCAAAAATTCGAAGTGCACACGGTCAAATGCGTGAACGCCAGCTGGAACAAATCATGTCTGATTTTTACCATCATCGTTTCAATGTCTTGGTTTGCACCACCATTATTGAAACGGGTATCGATGTTTCATCGGCAAACACCATCATCATTGATCGAGCCGATAAATTCGGATTGGCGCAATTGCACCAATTGCGCGGCCGTGTCGGACGCTCTCACCATCAAGCCTATGCTTATTTATTGACCCCTAACGAAAAACTTTTGACTCCCGATGCTATCAAGCGCTTAGAGGCTATTGTATCCCTTGAAGATTTAGGGGCTGGTTTTACCTTGGCAACCCATGACTTGGAAATACGCGGAGCCGGTGAGCTATTGGGTGAGGATCAAAGCGGCAATATGCATGCCATTGGTTTTAATTTATTCATGGAAATGTTGGACAAAGCAGTCAGTGATTTGAAGGCTGGAAAAACCCCCGAGCTTGCCGCCCCCATGCATCAGGGGCCTGAAATTGATTTGCAAATGAGCGCGATTATTCCTGAGGACTATATTGGTGATATCCATACTCGACTTATCATGTATAAACGCATTGCCAATGCCAAAGATAAACCACAGCTCAGGGATCTGCAAATCGAAATGATTGATCGTTTTGGGTTATTGCCGCAATCGGTCAAACAGTTGCTATTGGTGACTGAATTAAAGTTTTTGGCCGCGCAATTAGGTATCATTCGCATCAATGCATCAGGGCAAAGTGGCAAAATTGAATTTTCAAACACCCCTAACATCAATCCTGAAGAATTGATCAAATTGATTCAACTGCACAGTGCACGTTATAAGCTGGAAGGTCCTACCAAGTTGCGCTTTAATTTGGACAGCACATCCAATGTGGAACGCATTCATGAGATCAACACGTTGTTGACGAAATTAAGGTAATTTCGGCTGTGGATCTGCTGTATGCAGCACTTTTTGCTGTTGCAAAACATTACAAAAGACAGTGCCCTGCTCGATTGCATCTTCGAGTGCAATATGGGTGTGGGGTAAATTATCAAACCATGCCCTGGGGTAATTTGACATAGCCGCTTGTTGATAAGACAGGTTTTGCATGCCCATGATATAGCTTCGTATATCGATACACGCAAAACCAAATGGATTTTTTCCCACAAAATGGTGGAGATAATAGCAAATAAAACTAAAATCAAACGCAACTGGGTAGGCAAGGAACAAAAGCCGGCCGGGCAATTGTTCAAGCCAGTCCGCATAAGCTTGCATTGCAGTATGCGGTTTTTGAATATTTTCTCGACAAGCCGCCCAGGCTTTAGGCTGCGTTAGCCACCATTTTTCGGTATGAGGATTGGGGGTCGCGCCGGGGAGTGTTTCCAAATTAGCGCTAAAGGTGCTAATGAGGGTTTTGTCGGCCAAAAAAGCAGCGGATCCAAAGCTAAGCATGGAGTTTATTCCTGGAATAAACCCATCGGTTTCTATGTCCGTACTCACATACACATCAACACTCATGCGGTATCATCCTGCAACATATTCCATGAACAACAATGCCGCCAATTTGGCTGTTTGTTGGTTACGATCATAGTTAGGGGCCAACTCTACTATATCGAGGGCCACAACTTTTTGGCTCTGTTTTAACAACCGTAGCGCTTCGATGACAAAGGTTGGAGCTATTCCAAGCGTTTGTGCGGCACTTACACCCGGTGCAAATGCTGCTCCAAATACGTCCAAACACAAGGTTACGTAGATGTGTTGAGAGGCATTGATGGCCTTTTCAATGAAATTCAAATCATACGGGTTGGCATGAATGTGTTCCGCGAGCAAATAGTCTACTTTTTTGGCTTTGGCAAAATCAAACAAGCTCCGAATATTGGAATAGGGTTGTATGCCTGCGCAAAAATAATGGAAAGGTTTGTTTTTAGCCTCTAAATAGTTGCTGATTTGGCGAAAAGGAGTGCCTGAACTCCCTAGTTGGTTGTGAATTAATGGCCGTAGATCAAAATGCGCATCAAAATTCAAGATGGTGATGTCGTCATGCGGATACATGTGTTCAATGCCTTGAAAATGCCCCCATGCTGTTTCGTGCCCGCCGCCGATCACAATGGGTGTCAATCCTCTTGACAAAATATCAGCCACACGTCCTTTTAATTCCGCTTGAGCGCTTTCCAAATCATTGTCCAAACACTTCACATTGCCTGCATCATAAAGGTTAAATGGCGCGTGAACCGGCAACTTAGACGCGGCCTGCCTAAAGGACATTGGGCCATCTTTGGCCCCTTCATTGCCTAGGTTGCGCTTTACACCTTCGTCCGATTCAAATCCCAATAAACAATAACCGTTTAAAGATGCGGTAGAGGCTGTGTTTAAATCCAAATATTGAACGCGCTGGTACAAATATTCATTGTCCAAGGCATCTTTACGCCCTGTCCATAGGGTTTGATCAACGTTTGGGAAATACAAGTGTTGTGTTTGATTCATTGTGAACTCACAAAAATGCGTCATGAACTATTGTCAATTAAATATTAATAAGGTAAACACACATAATCATAACCATTTCTGGATGAAATATATATGTTTGAACTTATTCCTGGTGAACTTTCTATCAAAGATATTTCCTTTTTATTAAAATCAAACACGAAAATTACGCTTAACGAAGCAGCCTATTCCGTCATTGATGAATCCCACGCGATTGTCCAGCAAGTTATCGCTCAAGATAAAACCGTTTATGGGATTAATACCGGTTTTGGTTTACTGGCCAGCCAAAAAATTGAAAAAAACGATTTAAAAGCCCTGCAACGTAAAATTGTTTTGTCACATGCCTCCGGGGTGGGCAGTGCTTTGAACAAAGAAACAGTCAAGCTGATCTTGTTGCTCAAAATCAACAGCTTGGCACGGGGGTATTCTGGGGTATCGACCCAGGCTGTTAAGCAATTGATCGCTCTTTATAACGCGGATATCATCCCTTTCATTCCTGAGCAAGGTTCTGTAGGTGCCTCAGGTGATCTAGCGCCTTTAGCTCATATGAGCATGACACTCATCGGTGAAGGGGAATGTTTCGTTGATGGTAAAAAAATACAAGCCAAGGATGCCCTAAAAAATGCGGGGATAGCCCCACTTGTTTTGGTGGAAAAAGAAGGCTTGGCGCTGTTAAATGGCACGCAAGTATCCACGGCAATTGCGATCATCGGATTGCTAAAAACCCAACGAAATTTTGCAATTGCCAGTATCGCTGGCGCCTTGAGCATTGACGCGGCAGCGGGCAGTATTAAACCTTTTAATTCGATCATTTCCACAACAAAAAACAATCACGGGCAGGTGCTTTTTTCGGCACTTATTGAACGTTTTTTATTGGGCAGTGAGATCCTCAATAACCATCAAAATTGCCCTCGAGTTCAAGATCCCTACTCCCTGCGTTGTCAACCCCAAGTGATGGGTGCAGTGTGGACTTATTTGAACGATAGTCAGACACATTTAATCAATGAAGCCAATGGTGTTTCTGACAATCCATTGGTGTGTAGAGAAACAAAAAGCATCATTTCAGGTGGAAATTTTCATGCTGAAATCACAGCATTTTCAGCGGATTTAATTTCTATTATAGGCTCTGAAATTGGCTCGATTTCAGAGCGAAGAATATCGTTGCTTATTGATAAAAATTTGAGTGGATTGCCACCATTTTTGGTCGAAAATTCCGGATTAAATTCCGGGTTTATGCTTGCTCATGTTACGGCTTCGTCTTTGGCGAGTGAAAATAAAACCTATGCCCATCCTGCATCTGTGGACAGCTTGCCCACTTCGGCCAACCAGGAAGATCATGTCAGTATGGCAACGTTTGCAGCTGTAAAATTAAACAAAATTGCAGATAATGTTTTATATATCCTTGCCATTGAAACATTAGCTGCTTGCCAAGGGATTGATTTTAGAAAACCCCTTAAAACATCCCCTGAATTACAGCGCTATTTTGATAGAATTAGAGCGCGCGTACCCTTCTATGATCAAGATCGTTATTTTTCACACGATATCAATGAAGCCATTTCAGTGATTGATGTTCATGATTATTATGGTGATATTTGCGATGAATTGTTTTATTGATTTGTATTTACGACTAATTTCATCAAAAATTATATGAAATGGTCTACACTTATAAATACTGTATAAAATAATTTTTGCAGTCCAACAAGGAGAGTTGCCATGAATAAACAAATCGTAAATGCCGACAATATTATTGGCGCAGATGTTAAAAATTTTCAGGGTGAAGATCTCGGAAAAATTGAAGCCATTATGCTTGATAAATTACAAGGAAAAGTGGCTTATGTTGTTCTATCCTATGGTGGTTTTTTAGGCATGGGAGATAAGCTTTTTGCTCTCCCCTGGGAGATATTTTCTTACGATAACACCATGGATTGTTTCACCATTTCCATTGATAAAGAACGCTTGAAAAATTCCCCTGGATTTGACAAAGACCATTGGCCTGATATGTCCAGTAAGGCATGGGGAACGCAAATCCATGACTATTACGGAAGCACATTAAACAGAGGTCATCATTAAAATTAATACAAAACTACACACACTTCCATCTGTTGGTGGAGTGTGTGCTTTATGAGGAAAGGTCATGTTTAAATATATTATTGCTTGGTTGCTGGGAGTGCCATTGAGTATTTTGGCAATCATCTGGATCATATCGCGTATTTTTACTTAAATTTCCCGATCTATAAGGTCATAGGCAGAGGGCTCTGTAAGTAAGAGCCTTTTGTTTGCTTTATCAAATAATTCAATTGAGAACAATGAATGTACGCTTCGTCTTTTTTTATCCGAAGAAATCTCAGGAAAAATACTTTTTATAACCTATCTGCTTTTTTTCATCATTCATCTAAGAATAAAATAGGGGAGTTATGTATACTTCGCCATGCTGAAAGTGATCATAATTTACAAAATTGTTGCGCAGGCTACAATAATGGTTCTATTCCCACTGCGGCTGGTATTGAGAAAACCCACCAAACAGGTCAATTATTGTCTCAAAGTGGTGTTAAATTTGATAGGTTATACGCATCCCCTTTTCGGCGGGCTTATATGACCGCTGAAGTCCTTTCAAAATATGTCTCTTTCCTTGAAATTACAATAGTAATTGCTCTTGCCGAACGTAATTTTGGGGCCTTCACGGGTATGTCCAAAAACGAAATAGAAAAAAAACTACGTGAAACATTTCATAAATATATACATGATAAACATTTTAGGCCACCTAACATTACTTTTGGACATAAATACTATCAATCTGAAAAACTTTTTGGTACTTTTCCGCAAAATCATGAAGGAGAGTCATACCAGTGTCTCATAAATAGACTTATCCCCTTTTTAGAACAAATCATGGAAGAATTACTTAACGGCCAAAATATTCTGATTGTAGGGCATTCTCATGCTTTGCAGATACTCCAAATGTTACTTTATGCAGGTGAATTTGAGCAAGGTATCGACCAATACAAGCTTGACCATGTTGCGCCTATTCTATTTAGATTTGCACTTAATTCTAAAAATAAATTAATTGTTAAAGAAAAGATTAATCTTTGTGAAACGGCAACTTTTGATGCAGTGAGTCGACCAATGTCAAGCGTTTAGTAGATAAGCTTCTAAGTGAGTCCCAGAAACAGCAAGGCGCATAATATTAATCTCCCAATGCAATTGTATTGAATGTTTATTGTTTTTTCACAGGCTCGGCGATTAACACCACGCCATCTGCTCCAACGATAGAAACTAGTGTTCCTGCAGGAAGATCTTTGTCGCACCGTACACGCCACGAGCTATCATCCACTTTGATTTGCCCCATACCGTTTACAACCGGGGTTTGCAAGATGAAATCACGACCAATGTATTGCTCGGCACGTTTATTTAATGTGGGTTGGTCGGTTTTTGTTGGATTAAAATGCAAGTATAGACGCCAACCAACGGCCACTGCGATTGAAATCACCGAAAAAAGCAGCAATTGCACAGCAACGGAGAATGGGCTTAAACTCAAAAGCATACCCACCATGACAGCGGAAATTGCCATCCACAGTAAAAAACCTGTTCCTGTCAAGACTTCAATGATAAACAACAAAGCAGCTAGTCCTATCCAGTGCAAGGCACCCCACTGCAGAATAAAATTGCTCATGAATCACGATTCCTTAGCAAAAGCTGATTTTGCAATTTCGGCGATTCCGGTAAGCGACCCCAAAATACTTGTTGCCTCTAAAGGCAGCAGAACTAGTTTTTGATTATTGGAGGTAGCGATTGCGCCCAAGGCGTCAACGTATTTTTGTGCAATAAAATAATTGATGGCTTGCACATTCCCTTCTTTAATGGCCAAGGACACAACTTCCGTGGCTTTTGCTTCCGCAGCAGCCAATCTTTCCCGTGCTTCCGACTCACGGTACGCGGCTTCTTTATTACCTTCTGCTTGTAAAATAAGGGCTTGTTTCTCACCTTCAGCCCGTAAAATAGCGGATTGACGCTGTCCTTCCGCTTCAAGAACTGTTGCTCGTTTGTCTCGCTCTGCTTTCATTTGCCGGCCCATTGACTCCACGAGATCGCGCGGTGGTGCAATTTCTTTGATTTCAACGCGAGTGACTTTAATGCCCCAGGGCGTGGTTGCTTGATCAACAACACTTAACAAACGGGTGTTGATTTGATCGCGTTGCGATAACATGCTGTCCAAGTCGAGAGAGCCCAAAACGGTGCGAATATTCGTCATGATTAAATTTCGCATGGCCAATTCCAAATTTCGCACTTCGTAAGCCGCTTTTGGGGTATCCACAATTTGATAAAACACCACCGCATCGACCTTCACCATGGCATTGTCAGAGCTGATGATTTCCTGGGAAGGAATGTCGAGGACTTGTTCCATTAAATTAAGTTGTGCGCCGATCCTATCAATAAAAGGTACAATGATCGCAAGCCCGGGTGATAAAGTGTGCGTATAGCGACCAAATCGTTCCACTGTCCATTCATAACCTTGTGGGACTTGTTTAACCCCCATAAAAACAATGGCAATGGCCAAAAAAACAATCAGCAATATAGCAATCATGGGTGTCTCGCATTAGGTTTTTGTATAGTTTAGCATAATAACCCAATTGCTGATGAACAGGATAATTTCGATGTTTTCATCCATTTTTGTGGACTTGATCTTTCTCGCGTTGCTGGGTACATTCAAGTCATTGAATGCACCATGCTGAGAACAGTGAATGGATTATGATTTAATTATTCGCAATGCCCGCATAGCCACCATGCGTAAAGACACACCGATGGTAGAGCATGCTTCCCTTGCCATTAAAAACGGCGTCATCCAACAAGTAGCATCGGGTGTTATTAACGCTTCTGCCCAACAAACCATTGATGCCTCCAATCAATTGGTGACTCCTGGGTTGATTGATTGCCATACCCACCTTGTGTATGCCGGTAACCGCGCGGATGAGTTTTCCATGCGTTTAAAGGGCGCGACTTATGTCGATATTGCTCAAGCAGGCGGTGGTATTATGTCCACTGTAAAGGCCACGCGCGAAGCAAGCGTTGAAGAGCTCACGGCACTCGCTGTGATGCGTGCTGAAATTATGTTAAAACATGGCACAACCACGGTGGAGATAAAATCTGGGTATGGGTTGGATCTAGAAACAGAAATTAAAATCCTGGCTGTGGCCCAATTGCTTGAAACAAAGCTAAACATCTCCGTGATTGGAACTTTCTTAGGAGCTCATGCGGTTCCACCCGAATACAAGAAAAACAGTGATGCTTATATCGATGACATCATTTCCCACATGTTGCCCATTATTTCCGAGCGGAAACTGGCTAAATTTGTGGATGCTTTTTGCGAATCCATTGCTTTTTCACCAGCTCAAGTTGAACGTTTATTTGTAGCAGCGCAGCAATACGGTTTTCAATTGAAACTGCATGCGGAACAACTAACGGATCAAAAAGGTGCGCTTTTAGCCGCACAATATGGCGCTAAATCCGTGGATCATTTGGAATTTTTATCGTCTGAGGATTGCCAACAGTTGGCAACACATAACACAGTGGCAGTCCTTTTACCAGGCGCATTCTATTTCTTAAAAGAACATAAACAACCACCTATTGCAGCCTTACGAGCGCACCACATCCCTATGGCCATTGCGACGGATTCAAATCCAGGCACTTCACCTTTTTTAACGCTGCCTTTGATGATGAACATGGGGTGCTTGTTGTTTGGTTTAACCATGGATGAAGTTTGGCACGCGGTCACCATCAATGCGGCCAAAGCACTTGATATTGATCAACAGGTTGGAAGCATTGAACGTGGAAAAAGAGCTGATTTAATCATCTGGTCCTGCAAAGACCCTCATGATATTGTTTACAATCCATCGATAAACTATTGCCACACCATCGTTAAAGCTGGAAAAATTGTTTGATGGACGCGCATTTGGCGCTCTAGGCTTTATCAAAATATTAAAATAGGACACCACCGCATGACCGTTCTTGTGTTTGACATTGAAACAGTTCCTGATGTAGAGGCAGGTCGTAAATTACATCATTTGGAAGGCTTGTCCGATGCAGAAACAGCACAAGCACTTTATGCGATGCGACGAGCAAAAGTGGGACACGATTTCCTGCCGCATTATTTGCAAAAAATTGTAGCAATTTCATTGGTGTTAAGCACACCTACGCAATTAAAGGTGTGGTCTTTAGGCGATGAGCAATCCGATGATGAGGCTGATTTAATCAAGCGTTTTTTTGGTGGGATCGAGAAATACACGCCGACCCTGGTCAGTTGGAACGGCTGTGGTTTTGATCTACCTGTGCTGCATTTTCGTTCACTACTGCACGGCATTCCTGCCGCAAATTATTGGGAAACAGGCGAGCATCAGCAAGCGTTTCGTTGGAACAACTACCTCAATCGTTTTCATTACCGCCACCTTGATTTGATGGACGTTTTAGCAGCTTACCAGAACAAAGCGTTCGCCCCGCTGGACGATATTGCCACGCTATTGGGCTTTCCCGGAAAAATGGGCATGAGCGGAAATAAAGTGTGGGACGAATACCAAGCGGGCAATTTAGCAGGAATACGCAATTATTGTGAAACAGATGTCTTGAACACGTATGGTGTTTATCTGCGTTTTGAACGGATACGGGGCATGATCAATCATGACGAATATGCCCATGAATTACAACGGATTACGCAATATTTGCAACAAGAAAACAAACATCATCTCACCGAGTTTTTAAACAACATGCAAATGCCCAAATGAGGGGGTTATGACCGAAACGGCTTGTCCTGTATAGGTAACTGAATTTGCAAATTTCTTCATTCATTTGTATTATATATGCCACATTATTTCATTTAGCTGGGCATTTAAGATGAGCCAATTTTCTCGTATCCAACGTCTACCCCCTTATGTTTTTAACACCCTTAACCAGCTAAAATCGGAAGCGCGAGCTCGTCAGGAGGATATCATTGACTTTGGAATGGGTAATCCAGATCAACCAACCCCCCAGCACATTGTCGATAAACTGATTGAAACGGCCCAACGCCCTGACACCCACCGTTACTCCATGTCAAAAGGGATCCCACGTTTACGACGTGCTATGGCCAGTTGGTATCAGCGGCATTATCAAGTCACGTTAAACAGTGAAACGGAAATTGTCACCACGATTGGTTCCAAAGAAGGTCTTGCGCATTTGGCATTGGCCATATCAGGACCTGGCGATACGGTTCTTGTCCCTGATCCGGCGTACCCCATTCATACCTATGGTTTTGTCATTGCCGGTGCAAACGTAAAACAAATTCCTTTGATTGATGAACAGCAATTTTTGCAGGCCATTGAACAGGCCATTGTGCAATCGTGGCCAAAACCCAAGGCTTTGGTGATCAGTTTTCCAGCCAATCCAAGCACGCATTGCGTTGAATATCCGTTTTTCGAACAAGTTATTGCCTTGGCCAAGCAACACAACATTTGGGTGATTCATGATTTGGCGTATGCAGACATTGTGTTCGATGGTTACAAAGCCCCTTCCATCTTGCAGGTCCCTGGTGCCATTGATATCGCCATAGAAACGTATTCTTTGTCAAAATCGTACAATATGCCTGGTTGGCGAGTCGGATTTGCCTGCGGTAACGCAGAGCTGGTTGCAGCGCTTACTCGTATTAAATCTTATTTGGATTATGGAACGTTTACCCCTATTCAAGTCGCTGCGATTGCTGCATTGGAGGGGCCTGATACGTGCGTCCATGAAATTCGTGATTTATATGAAAAACGCCGTAATGTGCTATGCGATGGCTTGAATGATATTGGATGGCACGTGGAACGACCGAAAGCGACCATGTTTCTCTGGGCTAAAATTCCTGCCTTTTACCAACACATGGGCTCCTTGGAATTTTGCAAATATTTGTTAAAAGAAGCGCATGTTGCTGTTTCCCCAGGCATTGGTTTTGGTCAACAAGGCGACGGATACGTCCGATTTGGTTTGATTGAAAACTCTCAACGCATTCGGCAAGCGTTGCGCAATATGAAAACATTATTCAAACGTGATAATTTTTTACAAAAAGCCGACGTATTGTCAGTCTCTGTTTAGCTCCTGGTAACTTAAGGAAAGAAAGAGTACAGAGCCAATAATCTAGCGGCTTCATTCCATACTGAAATTTGGGTTTCATTCGTGCCTCGAAAATGTCGACCATTGACCTGCTCTATATGGCGACGAAGGTCTAGATATAGAAGGGAGATGTGAGTAATTATCCTTTGAGTACTTCTGCATCTTCAGGCAATGCATTGATCTCTGCTGCTCATTTACTCAAGGAGGTAGTCGCTAATCCCAGAAATTTCTGTGCAATATTTGATCGTTAATTGCGCCTAATTGTACAGGTTCTTTTTATTTCATCATCAGCATGTGATTGTAATCCGTTTAACAATCGTTTCGCGCGCTGCAATATTGAATTTAAATTTTTAGTTTGCGGAAGCCTTTTGTACGGACACAGCTTGTTCGGACTCGGTAATTAGAGGCTCTAGTCTTTCTAACTAATTTATGAATGGCCTCGACCAAACGTGTGTGTGAACACAAAAAAATCTCCATTTGGATCAAGAACACATCAGTATATAATACAAAGGCAATCAATTCGATCGGGCACAAGGTAGTATTATCTTCTTTATACTCGTATATATGATCGCCTAAATAAGAGTTAAGGCGATCATCAAGAAGTTTTAAATGATTATTTTGTGTTTCTTTTAACCACGTTGTCTTGTATGTTTTAGAATCTTTGAAGGCATTATAGTAATTTGTAAATTCATTTTGGAACACTCTTTCTGTTTTTTGTTTTTCTTCTAGATCGGAGCTATGAACAGATGAAAAATCTCTGTATGTATAATAAAATCTATATAAATTCTGGTATAAACTCATATAAAGTACATTCTATCTCAAATTAGTTACAAACGATTAGTCTCCTTTTTTCTATAGGCCTCATCGACTTGCCGATTCTTTTAGAGAGTATATTGCATCTGCATGTTAAAATAATTTTTTGTCACTTTTCTGTCTCACGTATGAAAATATATTTAGCTTCAAAAAGTCCTAGACGGCGTGAATTACTGGAACAAATGGAAGTTGAATTTGAAATCCTTCCTTTTGATACGCCTGAGGTAGTAGCGCCGAATGAAACATCGGATGCTTATTCTAAACGTATCACCAAAGAAAAACTGGACGCGGCCTGGGAGACAATCATACAGAATCAACTGCCCCCCCTGCCGGTAATCTGTGCCGATACGGAAGTAGTTTTGGACGGTGTTATTTTAGGTAAACCTTTTGATGAACAAGACGCGTTTCAAATGATAAAACGCTACACTGGTAAAACCCACGAAGTTATCACCAGTGTCGGCATCACTTTTTACGATTATCAAAAAATTGAAATGAATAAAACCTTCGTGACGTTTTCAAACATCACGGACAGTGAAATAAAACACTACTTAACCAGTGGCAATTACAAAGATAAATCCGGCGGTTATGGCATTCAAAGCTATATCGGGCAATTTATTTCACGCATTGATGGTTGTTTTTATTCTGTCATGGGCTTGCCATTAAATAAGGTAAGAGAAATGCTCAATGATTTAAAAGCTATCCGTTCATTGACGAAGAAGGGCGCATGATGAGCAACAGAATCATCCCGTGATTGATCTCACGCATCCAATTTCCCCCATTAATAAATACCGAGCATTTTATTGTCATTAACATCTCATTTTTGATTATCATTGGTGTATAAGCGTATTATATCGGATTAGAAAAGAATAAAAATAAATGTATTAGGAATTGCCTGTGAACATTGATGCCTTGTTAGTAAAAAAATTAATTGCTGAACAATTCCCAAATTGGAGGGACTTGCCCATTAACCCTGTTGCCATTCATGGTTGGGATAATCGAACATTCCATTTAGGGCAAGAAATGCTTGTTCGTTTGCCGAGCAGTGTAGACTATGCCCCGCAAATTTTGAAGGAATTTCAATGGCTGCCTAAGCTTTCAAAACACCTTTCTTATCAAATTACCACGCCTGTAGCGCTAGGACACCCAAATGCTGAGTATCCTTGGCATTGGTCGATTAATGGTTGGATTGAGGGAGAAACAGCATCCATTGAACGTGTTTCTAATATGAATCAATTTGCACATGATCTTGGACAGTTTCTAACTGAGCTTCAATCCATAGATTCAACAAATGGTCCTGAAGCCGGCACTCATAATTTTTATCGTGGTGGCGCTTTGTCCGCTTATGACAATGAAATGAAAATAGCGATACCAAAAATTGAGGATACTCGCGAAAAAGCGATTGCGACGAGACTTTGGCATGATGCGCTAGCATCACATTGGGAAAACAAACCCGTTTGGGTTCATGGCGACATTGCCACAAGTAACCTTTTGGTTCGTAATAGCCAGTTCTGTGCTGTCATTGACTTCGGACTACTATCCATTGGAGATCCAGCCTGTGATTTAGCCATTGCATGGAATTTCTTTACCGGCGAAAGTCGAGAGACCTTTAAAAAATCGATTATCTTAGATCAAAATACGTGGATACGTGCACTAGGATGGACATTTTGGAAAGCGCTGTGTTGGCCTATCAAAGGCATGGATGTTCAACGGATTATTCTTGATGTTTATGAGGATTATCAAAATATGGGAAGCACCGGATTTCTATAAAAAATTGGGCTTTGAAATTGAGTTTACGCTTAAGGCACATAAAGGGATCTCTGTCCCTTAATTTGTGTCAAACGATTATAAGGAATACCCATGGGATCATCGATAAGATGGCCTTCAAATTTAAGAAGAATTGCTTTAATCTCACAACCACCAGCAAATCCAGTTAACGACCCATTGCTACCAATGACTCGATGACAAGGCGCAATAATAGAAATGGGATTTTTTCCATTTGCAGCCCCTACTGCTCGTACTGCATTTGGGCGACCAATTAATTTTGCTATTTCACCATACGTTCGAAGTTTTCCAAACGGAATGTTTAACAGTTCCATCCATACCGCTTTTTGAAAGACAGTCCCATTGAAATCGAGTGGAAGATTAAATGCTGTTCGTTTACCGTCAAAAAATTCGCTAAGCTGCTTCTCGGTCTCTTTTAAAATAGGCGCTGTATCATCAAACACTTGAGGATCGAGACGAACACGCTGCGGATTGTCATTTTCCCATAATACACCCGCTAGACCATGCTCACTTCCTACCAACTTCAAATGGCCTACTGGGGAGTTCATCATCATAAATTTATACACGAAATTCTTCACCATGGTTATAAGTCAAACGTATTTTATCGCTCTTTTTTCATGACCAACGCATTTTCAATGCCCTGTTGATCCCTGTAATAACCGCGTTTAACACGCGTTGAATAAAAACCCATTTTTTTATAAATATGCAGTGCGCGTGCATTGCTAGGACGCACATCAAGTAAAAAAATACGAATTTCTAGAGGGCATGTGTTGAGCACCTCTTGAAGGATAGCTTGCCCATAGCCTTTGTTTTGATAATCTGGATGGATGCCTATATTGAGAATATGGCAAATTTTTAATTTGTAGCGACTGATGATATACCCCACAATGACCCCGGATTCAATTTCTAACACCCGGAAATCCAATTGTGCTCGCATGCAATCGCGCAGTAGCTCTTTACTCCAAGGCGATGGATAGGCTGCACATTCAATGGTATGCACCCTATTTAGATCTTTTGCCTGGATTGCACGTATTTGTGTCATATGGGTTCACACAAGTAATACCGAACCGCTTCCTTACGGGCACGGCTCGGACAATCGAAAAATTATTCCTTTTTCTTTTTAGGCATGTATAAATCGGTGATTGTGCCTTCGAAGATCTCCGATGCTTGCGCAATTGTTTCCGATAACGTTGGATGCGGGTGGATGGTTAGTGCGATGTCTTCCACATCACAACCCATTTCGATAGCCAGTGCGGTCTCAGCAATCAATTCACCCGCATTAATACCAACAATGCCAGCCCCTAAGATGCGCTTGCTTTTGGAACAGAATAACAATTTGGTCATGCCTTCTTCGCGCCCCATGCTCAATGCCCGGCCACTGGCCGCCCACGGGAATGTCGCTTTTTCATAAGCAACGCCTTGGGCTTTGGCTTCTTTTTCAGTCAAACCCACCCAGGCAAGTTCAGGATCGGTGTAGGCAACGCTAGCGATGCATTTAGGATCAAAGAAATGTTTCATGCCACAAATGACTTCGGCAGCGACTTTGCCTTCAGGGATTGCTTTATGCGCTAACATCGGTTGTCCCACAACATCGCCAATGGCAAAAATATGGGAAACATTGGTACGCATTTGTTTATCCACAGCAATAAAGCCACGTTCATCAACCTGAACACCCGCTTTATTCGCATCAATGTTGCCACCGTTTGGTTTTCTTCCCACGGCCACCAGCACTTGTTGAAAGCATAATGGTTTTTCGGTCGCATGTTCACCGTCCATTGAAACGTGGATTCCATCTTTTTTAGCATCCATGGCCGTTACTTTTGTCTTCAACAGGAATTTAACGCCTTTCTTGGCCATGCGTTTTTGCAAGACACTGACCAAATCTGCATCCGCGCCAGGAATCAGCTGATCCATGAATTCGACGACCGTTACTTCAACCCCTAATGCCGAATAGACTGTGGCCATTTCCAAGCCAATAATACCGCCACCTAAAACCAGTAAATTGCCTTTGATGTCAGCTAATTCGAGTGCGCCGGTTGAGCTAAAAATACGTTTATCTTCGGGAATAAAGGGTAAACTCACTGATTCACTACCGACCGCAATAATGGCATGTTCAAAATCAATGGTCACAGGACCTTCTTTGCCATCCACAATCACTTGGTGCGCACCAGAAAAGTGAGCATGCCCAACAACAACTTCAACTTTTCGTTGTTTTGCTAATGCATTTAATCCACCGGTTAATTTTTTAACCACTGAGCTTTTCCAGCCCACAATTTTTTCCCGATCCAAGGTCGGTTGACCAAAAACAACGCCTTGGGCTGCCATTTCATGGGACTCATCAAGCACTTTAGCAATGTGCAGCAATGCTTTGGAAGGAATACAACCCACGTTTAAACAAACACCGCCCAAGGTATCGAAACGTTCCACCAACACCACTTTTTTACCTAAATCAGCCGCTCTAAACGCCGCGGTGTAACCACCAGGACCACTGCCAATTACAAGGACCTCTGTTTTAATTTGCTTTGTCATGGAAAAAACCTCTTATCATTATTTTTATATTAATATACGGCGAATATCACTTAAACTTTCACTGAGGTAACGCGTGAATCGAGCAGCCTCTGCACCATCAATCACACGATGATCGTACGACAATGATAAAGGCAACATGAGTCTTGGTACGAATTCACCGTTTTGATACACAGGTTGTATGCTGGAACGTGATAAACCTAAAATGGCAACTTCCGGACTGTTAACAATCGGCGTAAATGCTCGGCCTCCAATTCCCCCTAGGCTCGAAATCGTGAACGTACCGCCATTCATATCGTTCGGCATTAAGCCCTTATCGCGGGCTTTACTGCTTAAACGAGACATTTCTTTAGCAATTTCACCCACTGTGCGTTGATCCACGTCTTTGATAACAGGGACAACCAAGCCGTTTGGAGTTTCCACAGCGATACCGATGTGGTAATACTGTTTGTAAATTAAATTTTCACCTTTGGCATCCAGTGAAGCATTGAATTGAGGGAAAACCTGCAATGCTTTGCTAACAACTTTGCACACAAACGCCAACAGCGTTAATTTAATATCACTGTTTTGAAGCTTTGCCATTTCTGATTTTCTAAACGATTCCAAATCGGTGATATCGGCATCATCAAATTGAGTTACGTGCGGGACAGTCACCCAGGAACGGTGAACATTTGCACCGGTTAAACGTTTAATTTTATTCAAAGGTTTGCTTTCGATCGCACCAAATTTGCTAAAATCTATCTGCGGTGCCGCAGCAACCGATAAACCACTCGCAGTGGTTTGGGCATTTAATTTCTGTTTAACGTATTGCTCTATATCCTCTGTGCTGATGCGTGATTTTCGACCACTGCCCATTACATCTGATAGATTAACGCCTAATGTAAACGCCAATCGCCTGGCCGAAGGGCCTGCCGCAATCAGCGCAGCATCTTCATCCGAGATGGGGGTTTCTTGGGCGGATTTAACAGGCGCCTCAATTGCTGCTGTCTTTTTCTCTTCCTCAACAACAGGCATTTTTTCAGCAGGCTCTTTGGTCGTCGTTGAATCGATTTTTTTCTCAGAAGTGCTTTCGGGTGTCGTATTTTCATCCGTTTTTACGGTTAAAATAGCATCTCCTTCAGACAACTTGTCGCCTAATTTTACTTTAATCGCTTGTACAATACCTGCCGAAGACGAAGGTATTTCCATGCTTGCTTTATCGGATTCAAGTGTGATTAAAGGGGTGTCAATGTCAATGGTATCTCCAATTTGCACCAGAATTTCAATCACATCCACATTCGAAGCACCACCAATGTCAGGCACTTTTATTTCTTTTTCTACGGCCATATAGTCCTCACCATACCTTTTGTAGCTCAACAAGAGTCGGGTTAAATTGTCACAGGATCTGTTTTCTCTGCATTGATGTTAAAGCGCTTCATAGCATCGGTGACGACTGATTTTGGGATATCGCCTTGGTCTGCCAATGCATTCAATGCAGCAATAACAATGAACTTGGTATCCACTTCAAAAAAGTGGCGCAGCTGCTGTCGAGTATCACTACGTCCATAACCATCCGTGCCCAACGTGGTATAAGATGCTTTCACATAGGGACGAATTTGATCCGCATAAAGCCGCATATAATCAGTGGCTGCAATGACAGGTCCTTTACGGCCTTCCAATTGTTGCTCCACATAGCTTT
Source organism: uncultured Legionellaceae bacterium (assembly GCA_964525945.1). GTDB lineage: Bacteria > Pseudomonadota > Gammaproteobacteria > Legionellales > Legionellaceae > CAZGKX01. The sequence goes on along the minus strand of CAZGKX010000004.1, from coordinate 3,815 downwards.
GCTTGGGAGATTGTTCAGGATGCATACGGTTATAACGCTCTATGGCCAAACCATCACGGCGCAATTCATTAAAACTGGTTACACTCCAAATGTCCGCTGTAACTGAATAATCTTTTTCAAGCACGTGAGCGGCTTCAATGACTTCACGTAAAATCGTACCACTTCCTAAAAGTTGCAGATGGTGTTTGGCTTTGTTCTTGGGCTCGCGCAACAAATACATCCCTTTTAAAATGCCGTCCTCAACACCTTCGGGCATATCAGGATGTTGATAATTCTCATTCATGACCGTTATGTAATAAAACACATTCTCTTGCTTTGTATACATACGTTCCAAACCATGTTGAATAATGACAGCAAGTTCATAAGCATAGGTGGGATCATAAGACACACAATTGGGAATAGTGGATGACATAATATGGCTGTGGCCATCTTGATGCTGCAGCCCCTCACCGGCAAGAGTGGTTCTACCTGCGGTTCCTCCTAATAAAAACCCTCGTGCCTGCATGTCGCCTGCTGCCCAAGCCAATAC
>CAZGKX010000004.1:0-3276 GCA_964525945.1 uncultured Legionellaceae bacterium | reverse complement strand
AGATAGGTAATAATAGAATAGAATAGATAGGTAGAATAATAGATGTAGAACGGTATCATGGCCAATTTGTTGGAACTATAGGATGTTGCCGCCGCCATCCAAGAGCAAAATGCCCCCGCTTCATTGATACCTTCTTCTAATATTTGACCATCACGTGCTTCGCGATAATACATCACTTGATCATGATCAACCGGTGTATACAACTGTCCAACAGGCGAATAAATGCCAATTTGTCGAAACAAGCCTTCCATGCCAAATGTTCGGCTTTCGTCGGGTACAATCGGTACAATGCGATTGCCGATCTGTTTATCTTTCAAAAGAGTGGATAAAATACGAACAAAAGCCATGGTGGTTGAAATTTCGCGTTCACCTAAATTTTTAGTGACCGCCGAAAAAGCAGCTAAATCAGGCACTTTCAAACCTTCACATTCAGTGCTGCGTGATGGCAAGTAACCACCCAATGCTTCGCGTTGTTTACGCAAAAATTTAATTTCAGGACTATCTTCTGAGGGGCGGTAAAACGGGATCTCAGTGATGTGTTCATCGCTGATCGGAATGCTGAATCGATCTCTGAAAGCACGCAAATGTTCAATGCTCATTTTCTTTTGTTGATGGGTAATGTTCATGCCTTCGCCCGCAGATCCCATCCCATAGCCTTTCACTGTCTTGGCCAAAATAATGGTGGGACTGCCTTTATTTTCAACGGCTTGAGCATACGCTGCATAAACTTTTTGAGAATCATGGCCACCTCGATTTAGACGCCAAATTTCATCATCCGACAAATGCTCCACCATCTTTTTCAACTCAGGGTACTGCCCAAAGAAATGTTCGCGAACAAAAGCTCCGTCTTTGGCTTTATAAGCTTGGTAATCACCATCCACGCATTCTTCCATACGTTTTTGCATCAAGCCTTGTTTATCATGCGCAAACAATGGATCCCAACGACCACCCCAAATAACTTTGATCACGTTCCAGCCAGCACCGTGAAAAACACCTTCCAATTCTTGAATAATTTTTGAATTGCCTCGTACTGGCCCGTCCAACCGTTGTAAATTGCAATTCACCACAAAAATAAGATTGTCTAATTTTTCTCGAGCAGCAATGGTGAGGGCACCCAGTGATTCTGGCTCATCCATTTCCCCGTCACCAAGAAACGCCCAAACTTTACGGCCATCCAACTTGATGAGGCCACGATTTTCCAAGTATTTTAAAAAACGGGCTTGGTATATGGCTTGCAGCGGCCCTAAACCCATAGAAACCGTGGGAAATTGCCAAAAATTATTCATGAGCCATGGATGTGGGTACGAAGACAAACCATCGACTTCGACCTCTTGTCTAAATTTATCGAGTTGTTGCTCTGATAACCGCCCTTCTAAAAAAGCCCGTGCGTAAATACCTGGTGATGAGTGGCCTTGTATATACAACAAATCACCGCCATTTTCGCGATTAGGGCCCTTGAAAAAATAATTAAATCCTGTTTCATATAAAGTGGACGATGATGCATAAGAAGCAATATGTCCGCCCAATTCAGATGCATATTTGCCGGCACGAAGAACCATGGCAACCGCATTCCAACGTATCAAAGCACCGATGCGTTTAACCATGCCCTCGTCCGGTGGCATTTGTTTTTCTTCGTAGGGTTTTATGGTGTTGCGGTAAGGGGTATAAACACTATTGGGTAATTGAATTCCTTGCGCATTGGCTTTATTGATCAACTCTTGAATGATGTAAGCGGCACGTTCATCCCCATCATTCGCAATGATCGCGTTCAAAGCATCTAACCATTCACGTGTTTCTATTGGATCAATGTCATTTTTGTTCTGATTAACCATGTATGTTCCTTGATGTTAGCAAGCTGGTGGTACTTGCAGACGTTTTCGAATTTTTCCTGCACAAGACTGTTTGCAAACAAGCAAATCAGCAGAGCACTCGCAGGTGATTTTGATGCATTGTAGTGGATCACGGAAGGATTTCAACTCAAGAACCACACTTTCCCCTTTAACGCATTGCTCATGTTTGTATTGTTTATAACGTTGAATCGCCTCATCATAAGCATTCATATTGCATTGCTGATAACTGTTGTGACAACGTTGTCGACAGCTATGAAAGCGCTCTTGGCATATAGTTTTGCAGGCGGTCTTTTGCTGCGCATGATTGACCATTGTTTGATAACTGCTGCAAGAACCAAGCATGGTCGTTAAAAAACAGCCAATCATGATGAGAACAAATTTATGCATAATGCGACTCATTTTGTGGTTAAACTCTTAATGGCAAAGGTTTTAATCTCTGCGCATTTTATCAGACAACGACATGGGGGTTGGGTATTTTAATACCACCACATAGGATGAAACAATAAATGTCAGAATTGTCGTTGCTTGAATAAGATTAGATGCTACATCCGATATCAATTTTGTACTTAACGCAATGCTTGCCACCAACAATGAGAATTCACTGGCTTGACCCAATCGCACACCCACTTCTTTGGCAACGTGCTTTTTTTCTCCTGCCTTGCTAAACAATAATCGAAAGCAAAGGGGTTTTACGACCAACATCAACAGTGCCAATATACAAGCAGGAATCACCACTTGAGCAGCAAAGCCAAAATTAAATGTAGCACCCACCGAAAAGAAAAACATCACCAGGAAAAAATCACGTAGCGGTTTTAAGCTTTCAGCAATAAACAGCGAAATAGGACTCGCTGCTAATGCAACACCCGCAACAAACGCGCCAATGTCTTCTGACAAACCTAGCTCGATGGCTAACACAGACATGCCCAAACACCAACCAATCGACAGCAAAAATACATATTCCTGTGTTCGATCGAAATGTGCCAATAGCTTAACCAATATGTATCGTTCAACTAAAAAAGCAAAAAGAATCAGTGCGGGAAGCGCAACACAAACCAACAGCAAATCATGCCAACTGATTCCACCACTCAATTGAGCGCCATTGATTAAAATAAGCACCACAATGGCAATCAGATCTTGCATCAAGAGCACGCTGATCATCACCTCGCCGGTGTGTTGATGGTGTAAAATGGTGGTTGGCAACAGTTTCAAGCCGATGATGGTGCTTGAGAACATCATGGAAGCGCCCAGCACCCAAGACTCGGTTACAGAAAGACCAAACCAACGGCCAATGAAATAAGCAATAACCGCAAATAAAATCGAGCTGAATGTGGCAATCCACGTCACCTTTTTCAACATATGAATCAGGTTTTGAGGTTGCAGATGGAGGCCTAATAAAAACAATAAAAAGACAATGCCTACTTCACCC
>CAZGKX010000003.1:49419-74029 GCA_964525945.1 uncultured Legionellaceae bacterium | reverse complement strand
CATCCGCAATAACATCCTTCACGACAATAGGCTGCCCTGTTTTAGGGTTAGCAAACTGCATCCATGGCCCACCTTGATATTCTTTTGCCCCAAATTGTTCGCGGGCTACTGCATACCCCCAATCTTTGAACGCGCCTTCCGTGAATTTCATGATATTACCTTTGTGGACCAATGTCACAGAATCACGATTATTATCAATAGCATACTGAATCGCTGCTTTCACCAAACGCGTGGTGCCTTCTTTTGATACAGGTTTAATGCCAATGCCGCAATGCTCAGGAAAACGGATTTTTTTGACCCCCATCTCTTCGCGTAAAAATTGAATCAATTTTTTTGCATCATTGGAATCGGCTGCCCATTCAATCCCGGCATAAATGTCTTCTGAATTTTCACGAAAAATAACCATGTCGGTTTTCCAAGGCTCTTTTACAGGACTTGGCGTGCCATCAAAATAACGGATAGGGCGTAAACAAGTGTAAAGATCCAATTCCTGGCGAATCGCCACGTTCAATGAACGAATTCCGCCACCCACAGGTGTTGTTAATGGCCCTTTTATGGACACTACAAACTGCTTAATGGCTTGCAATGTTTCTTTCGGTAGCCATTGATCTGCACCATACACACGTGTTGCTTTTTCGCCAGCATACACTTCCATCCAGGCGATTTTTTTGGTTGTTCCATAGGCTTTCTTTACGGCAGCATCCACTACTTTTTTCATGGCCGGTGTTACGTCCACACCAATACCGTCACCCTCGATAAAAGGAATGATCGGACTATCAGGAATATTCAAAGTGAAATCAGGGTTGACAGTAATTGCTTTGCCATGCGAGGGTATTTGAATTTTTTCGAATGTCATGAATAACTCCGTTGTTAAAAACAGAATTATCATAGCATGCTAATACCCAGCGCTAAAGAATTTATAAATGACCATCTTAGGATATTTGCTTGTTTTTTTTAAACTTACCACACAAAATAGCATCAACATGCGTTTAATAAGGAAGAACAATGAAAAAAGAGGAAATTTTAGCCGCGTTAAAAGACATTGAAAACTTAGAATTAGAGATAGAAGCCAGGCTTATTGAATCCATTCAGCCAGTCCATGATAAAAAAACGAACCTTGAATTAACCAGTGGACGGGTCACAGAAACGATTCAAGCAATGGCCGATCAAATTGTTGCTGATAAAAGCATTTCCAATCCTGTTCTGATCAGCATCATGGATGGAGCGTTTCCTTTTGCCAGTGCGCTGCAAGCAGAATTGATCAAGCGCAATTACCGTTTTGAATACACAACCATGCAAGCCACAAGCTACGCCGGAACCAAATCAGGCGAGTTGTCTATCCAAGCCCATCCTAAAACCATCGTGGCTGGTCGGAATGTGATCGTTTTGGATGAGGTATGTGACACAGGGAAAACGTACGCCGCCATTTTAAAAAAATTAAAACAGCAAGGTGCGAATGACGTACGGTTGGCCGTATTGGTTGACAAAGCCCAATTTCGATTAACCAAAACTTCGAATCCATACTACCGAGGGTTTGTGGTTTCCAAAAATGCATTTATCATTGGATCAGGACTGGACTTTAAAGGGTTGGTGCGTAATTTGCAATTTATTGGCGCCGTTGATCAAGATAAGCTCCCCACTGAAAATGAATGGACATTGCTGAACAGGAAAGTCGCGTTGTCCAAAGCATTGATAGAATGCAATGCTGCCGATACGATTGGTCGACAATTTAAATTATTTAAATCAAAACCTGCGCCATCAATTGCAAATCCGCTTGATTTTGAACATGAAACGCGAATGAAACTTTTATAGCTCGAAAGAGAATGAGACGATCTCAGCGTTGCATCATCATACAACAGAGCTAGTTTTTTCTCCGCACCGGTGGGCACGTCGCTGTGCTTCTTTGCCCACCTACCTCTTTTAAGAGTCTTTTTTATGGTATGATGCAATTAATTTATCAAAAAAAACATGCCAACGATTTTACTGTTTAATAAACCTTATGGGGTGGTCAGCCAATTTACTGGCGAACCTGGCGAGGCCACGCTCGCTGATTATATTGAGTTGCCTGATTTTTATGCGGCAGGGCGATTGGACAAAAACAGCGAAGGCTTGTTGTTGCTGACCAATAACGGTGCACTGCAGCACAAACTCACCCATCCTAAATTTAATAAAAACAAGCACTATTGGACCCAAGTCGAAGGTATCCCCAGTGAACAATCCTTAGAAACTCTTCAGCAGGGATTAAAAATAAAACAATTGCAATTTTTACCGGCCCAAGTACAGCTTATTGATGCGCCGTTATTATGGGAAAGAATCCCTGCTGTACGTTATAGAAAATCCATCCCCACACAATGGTTAGACATTGTTATACAAGAAGGAAAAAATCACCAAGTTCGTAAAATGACCGCGGCGATTGGTTTTCCTACGCTGCGTTTGGTTCGGCACCGCATTGCGGATTGGTCTTTGGGTGACTTACAACCCGGACAACATCGCTTAATCACGCTTTAGTAGCGGCTTGCCGTTTTTGATGGCAACAACAAACTTCCCACCCATTTTATCCAAGGCCACAAGAGCATGCTTAGCAATGCTCGTTGTGGAACAACGGTTATCCCAGCGCTATGTCCCAAAGACGCATCCATCAAATAAAGAACACCCTGATAAATTAAACCAAAAATGGCAATCAGTGCCATTTGTTGCAGCGTCGAGAAAAAAATAAAACGCCGGGTTCTACCGACCGCAAACCAAGACGTTAATAAAAGGGCAAAGGCATGCTCGCCAAGGATCGTCGACAACAGCACGTCCAGGCACAAACCTAGAAAAAAAATAAAGGTGACACTAAAATAATTGGGTAAAAAAAACTGAATGTACAATACGATGAGTAAAATCCACTGGGGCCGAAAACCACTGAGCATGTCCGGTAAAGGTAAAATGGTCAACACAAAAGCCATCAGCACCGTTAACAATAAGCGAGCATTGGTTGTGATCATGCATTCCCCACTAAGGCATTTAAACGCTCGTTTATTTGTGCGGTTATCGCGTCATGCCCTTCTTCAGGCCATATCAATAAAACCAGACGGCTACGGTTTAACAATGCAATAGGACTCACAATAACTTTGATAAAATCGTCGCCAGGGCTGTTGACGATACGTTCGACGCGTCCCACAGGGTATCCCTCTGGGTAGCGACGTCCTAAACCTGACGTCACCAGCAAATCACCCGCAACGATCGAGGAGGTTTTGGGTAAATTGATCAACGACAAACGCCCCATGTTATTGGTACCGACCAGGATGGCACGCTCTCCAGTGCGATCATTTTGAACAGGAACAGCGCATTTTGAATCGGAAATCAACAACACCGTACTGGTCATTAAACCCACATCAATCACTTGGCCCATAACACCTTTGGCATCAAGCACAGGCTGTCCTTCAAAAACACCATCGCGTGAGCCTTTGTTCAAAACCAGCACTTGCCGCGAGTTGCTGGTATCCACGGCCAAAATTTGGGCGGCCATGGCATGCATACTGGCAGAAGGAGAGGCTGATAAAAGTTCTTTTAATTGTGAGTTTTCATTTTGGAGCAACAAGAATTTCTGCAGGCGTGCTTCCAGCATGGTTTGTTGGTAGCGCAATTGCATGTTTTCATCAATCAATGATTTTTTTGTGCTCATGAGTGAGTGCAACCACTCAATCACCCGCATTGGATAATCAACGGCAAATTGCAGAGGGGCGACGACAGCGGAAAAACCGCTGCGCACGTTGTTAATTGATTGGTAATGGTAATCAGCAATCATTAAACTAAAAGACAGCACCAAGCCTAACACAAAACCAGAGACGGTGTGTGTATTATGCTTGGCAAATAGCCTGCTGTTATTGTTATTCGGTTGAGAGAAAATCACCGCCGCGTAAATCCATAGTTTCTAATGCTTTACCACCACCCCGAGCAACACAGGTAAGGGGATCCTCGGCAACCAATACAGGTAAGCCCGTTTCTTCCATTAATAAAGTATCCATATTTTTCAAAAGTGCACCACCACCGGTAAGCACCATACCACGTTCAGCAATATCTGCAGCAAGTTCAGGTGGAGCAAGTTCCAGAGCAGCCCGTACCGCACCAACAATGCCTGATAGAGGTTCTTGCAATGCCTCTAAAATTTCAGCACTGGTTAAGGTGAAACTACGCGGTACACCCTCTGCCAAATTTCGACCTCTTACTTCAATTTCAAACAGATCACGGCTAGGGTACGCGGAACCAATCTCATGTTTAATGCGCTCTGCTGTGGTTTCACCAATCAACGTGCCATAATTGCGACGCACATAAGAAACAATAGCATCGTCAAATTTGTCTCCGCCAATACGCACGGATTGATGGTACACAATACCACTCAATGAAATAATGGCAACTTCAGTGGTACCACCCCCGATATCCACGACCATGGAGCCACTCGCTTCCTCGACTGGCATTCCGGAACCGAGCGCCGCAGCCATTGGCTCTTCAATTAAAAAAACTTCTCGTGCACCAGCACCCATCGCTGACTCGCGAATGGCGCGTCGTTCAACTTGGGTTGAACCACACGGCACACAAACCAATACCCGAGGGCTAGGTCGCAGAAAGCGATTTTCATGCACTTTATGAATAAAATGTTGGAGCATTTTTTCAGTGACAAAAAAATCGGCAATCACGCCGTCTTTCATAGGACGAATGGCATTGATATTGCCCGGTGTTCGCCCTAGCATACGCTTTGCTTCAATGCCTACAGCAGCAACACGTTTTTGACCTGATTCATTGCGTAACGCAACCACGGAAGGTTCGTTTAATACAATGCCTTTATCCCTGACATAAATCAGCGTATTTGCAGTGCCCAAATCGATGGATAAATCGTTTGAGAACACACCCCTAAGTTTTCTGAACATTTGATCATACCTCGTTCATTTTTGCCGAGCACTTTAACTGAAATTTGGATAAAAATCGACATATTTTTTGTGTGTTTTTACATCTTTTTTTAGATGCCAGGATGGTTTCGTCGCTGCGCTTCCCGCAACGACGCCTGAGAAATTGCACTGTACAGGATTTTTAACGCCACAACCATTAACTTACGACAAATAAAGCCTGTAATTGTTGCAAATGATGCGTGACAAACGAGCGACCAAAACCACGGACCTGCGCTAAATCTTCGACGGATTTAAAGTTGCCATGGGACATTCGATAATCAACAATCGCTTGCGCACGTTTTTTACCAATTCCTTTGAAAGATTGGGTTAATTCTGAGACGATGGCTTTGTTTAAATTAATCGTGTGATCAGCCGCAAAAGCTGAATAGGAAACCATAGAAAATGACAATAAAACTGCACACAGTGTTGCCTTCATACTAACTCCTTGATTGATTGGACTTTTGCGATATTCCGATCGCGTTCCTCTGAAAGAGGAGCTTCATTATCTCAGCAATTTATTTTGCTGTCGAGAGCTTTAAGTTTATCATTTCAACAATTTGATCGGTGGCCGATTTAATATTCAAGCGCTTGATTTTAGATACAATTGCATCGCGATTAAAGGTTATTTTATCAATCGCATCCAATAATGTATCGGGTTGCAATTGGCTTTCCTCCACCACAACACTGATGCCTTGTTGTTGAAAATGTTTAGCATTTTGAATTTGATCACCACGGCTTGAATGCAAGGGCAAAGGAATGAGCACATGCGGTTTTCCTAATGCCAGGATTTCATACAATGAGTTGGCGCCCGCTCGAGAAACAACAACATCGCTGGCAGCAAATAAATCAGCCAACTCATCATTGGCATATTCAAGCTGGCAATAGCCCGGTTTATTCATTAAAGAGGCATCCAACTTGCCTTTTCCACATAAATGAATGATTTGGAATTGTTGAGTCAACGCATCGAGTGCTTGTCTAACGCAACGATTAATGGCTGCGGCACCTTGACTCCCTCCGACAATCAGCAGCACCGGTTTTCCAACCTGAAAACCGCAGCGTGCTAGCCCATTCATTGCACTGCCATTTAACAGTTGCGATCGAATGGGTGTGCCGGTGACCAGTACTTTATGCTGGTGCTTGAAAAATTGCTTGCCTGCTTCAAATGTAACACAAATCGTATCCACAAAAGGAAACGATAAACGGTTGGCTAAACCTGGGCTTAAATCCGATTCATGGGCAATAACGGGGATATTGTTTAACCACGCAGCCACAACAACCGGTAATGCTACAAACCCACCTTTAGAAAAAACAATGTTGGCCTTGATTTTACGGAGCAAAAAATAGGCTTGAACGATGCCGATGAGCATATTGAATGGATCAATAAAATTTTTCCAACTGAAATAACGCCGCAGTTTGCCACAGCGAATGGCGTGATAAGGAATATTGACGGCTGCAATCATGCTTTTTTCCACACCATCCACAGAACCTATATAATCAATTTGCCAGCCGTCTTGTTTAAAAATATCAATCAGAGCAAGATTCGGTGTAACATGCCCTGCAGTTCCTCCACCTGTTAAGACAATTCGTTTATTCATTTGATGTCCTTGATTAATAAGCTCAAATCAATGGCTTGAATCGATTTTGTAATAGCGCCAATGGAAACATAATCGACCCCTGTTGCGGCAATGGCTTGCAGGGTTGATAAATTGACTCCACCAGAGACCTCCAACTCCACCCCGTAGGATTGGTTGATGGCCACTGCTTCACAAATCATGGCGTGGGTAAAATTATCAAGCATAATGCGATCGGGTTTGGCATTTAATGCTTCTTGCAGCTCTTTTAACGATTCCACTTCAATTTCAATCAATATATTTTTATGCAAATTTCTTGCCAACTCAATCGCTGCAGCAATTGTACCACATGCTTTAATGTGATTTTCTTTAATAAGAAACGCATCAAACAATCCCATGCGATGGTTCATTCCCCCAGCACAGGAAACCGCGTATTTTTGAGCGCGGCGTAAGCCGGGCAATGTCTTACGGGTATCCAGCAAGCGGGTTTTATAGCCTTGCAGCAGGCGCATGTAATCGTGCGTTGCCGTTGCCGTCGCAGACAACGTTTGCAAAAAGTTCAATGCGGTGCGTTCGGCTGTCAATAGGTTACGGGCGTTACCTTCAATATGGCAAAGTGTTGCAGGTTCAGTCAACCACTGCCCTTCGGCAACTTGCCAGTGCAAAACAATGGAAGGGTCAACCTCAGCAAACACTGCGTTCACCCAGGGTTGCCCGCAAACGAACATAGGTTCACGAGAAATGATAACCGCCTGTGCGTGTAAGACAGAGGGCAAAAGCATTGCCGTTGCATCCCCAGGGCCTATATCCTCTGCCAAAGCGCGTTGGACGTCATTTAAAATTTCGGTAAAATCAAGATTCATGAGAGACCCGCCTTGCATAGCGTGATTTTAATAAGGGTGGAGCGACCAGAGTCGTTACGATGACCATAATAATAATAGCAGAAAACAAGGGGTCGGAAATCACGCCAATGGCTTTGCCAATTGAGGCAAACACCAACCCCACTTCGCCGCGAGGCATCATACCAATCCCAATTAAGAGCCGATCGTCACGGCGCGAAGCGCCCAGCCCGCTCAATAATTTACCCAAAACAGCAACAACAATCAGCACCAAGGCCATAGCAAGCACGTGCCAATCTGCAAACGTTTCTATTTTAACCTGAATCCCCACTAACATAAAAAATAAAGGTGCGAAAATAGATTCGAAAGGACGTATCAGTTGTTTTAAGCTGGTTCCATGCTTATCCTCACGGCCTAACGCATCAAAAAAACCATCATGAATAATAATGCCGGCTACAAAAGCGCCAATGATGGTCGACAATTGAACCAACGTTGCCAACCACGAGAGCGCCATAACAAATAAAAATGCCGAAAAGAGCTTTACTTCCCATAAAGCCAAAAAGCTCAGCCATTTGATGATCTTTTTTAAGACCCAGGGGCCGATGAGCAAAGCGGCGGCAAAAAACAACGTTGCCATGAGCACAATACGCGTAATTACCATCACATCGATGACCCCATGAACCACAATTCCACTGACGATGGCTAAAATGATCAACCCTAAAATATCATCAATCATCGCGGCACCAAGAATGGTTTTTGCTTCGCGCGTGCGTAATTTTTTCATGTCTTTTAAAACACGTGCCGTTATGCCAACACTGGTGGCTGATAAGGTCGCAGCGATAAATAGATTGGCGTTTAATGTGGAGTCTGGGATGAAATAATAAGTGGCCAACAAACCAAGAATAATAGGCGCAATGACACCAATAACCGCCACAAAAGTTGCTTCACGGCCGGTGTGTTTCAATTCCTCCACCGAATTTTCAAGCCCCACCATAAACAATAAAAAAATAACGCCGTACCGCGAAAAAATATCGACCACATAAGCCACTTTTATCCAATCAACGCCATTAGGACCACTTAAAGCCATGATAACTTGTTGAGCATTGTGCGGATTTGTTATCAGAGCATGCACCGAATTTTCTAATGAAAGGCCGCCTAGCATGTCGTGAACAATGGTAAAAATGGTTGATCCTTCCCGTAAAATAACGGCCAATTGCATGCCCGCAAAATAACACCCATTGCCAATCAACATGCCCATTAATAATTCACCCAATACACCAGGTTGGTTGAATCGTTTCGCAAGGTATTGCCCCATGATGCCAAAGAATAAAATAAGTGTGCCCCATAAAATAACAGAAGAAGCAGGATCGATGTGGCTTTGTGATTGATTTGCGAAAGAAAGTGAAGGAACGAAGAGTAACAACAGAAGAAAGAATAGGTTACGGCAATGCATTATTTATACCCTTGAATTTTTAGCAAGTGAGAACAACCACCCACCCCCGCAAGGCGAGAAAAGTGGGCAGCTGGCCTGTTAAACGTATTGCGACGTTCAAAAAGTCGAAGCGTCGCTCATACGATCATGCCTAACGGATACTAATCATTGCTGGACTGCATCAAGATGCTTTTTTTTTAGCATGTTTTTCTAAAAACAAGCAAGTATCCAGCACAGAATCAGGATTAAGAGAAAGGCTATCGATGCCTTCTTGCATCAACCATTCAGCAAAATCTTGATGATCCGATGGCCCTTGACCACAAATACCCACATACTTGCCTTGTTTTTTACAAGCAACAATGGCTAGATGCAATAACGCTTTGACCGCGGCATCACGCTCATCGAATTGAGCAGCAATGAGCCCAGAATCACGATCCAAACCTAATGTTAATTGCGTTAAATCATTGGAACCAATAGAAAAGCCATCAAAATGCTTCAAAAAATCCTCGGCCAATAATGCATTGGATGGCAACTCACACATCATGATGATGCGCAAATCATGCTTTCCACGCTCAAGCCCTTGTTCTTTTAACGTTTCGATCACTTGTGCGGCTTCTGTGACTGTTCTTACAAAAGGGATCATCACTTGAACATTGGTGAGCCCCATGTCTTCGCGCACGCGTTTAACGGCTACGCATTCCAGGGCGAAGCAATCAGCAAAATGGGGTGAAACATAGCGAGACGCACCTCGGAAACCAAGCATGGGGTTTTCTTCAAAAGGTTCGTAAAGCTTGCCGCCCACTAAGTTTGCGTATTCATTGGATTTAAAATCGGACAAACGAACAATCACCGGTTTGGGGTAAAATGCGGCAGCGATAGTTGCAATACCTTCTTTTAAACGCTCAATGTAATATTCAACCGGCGATGCATACGCTGCGGTTTTTTCGGCAATGAAATGCTTTAATTCTTTGTCGGTTAACTCATCGTATTGCAACAGCGCTTTTGGATGGATACCAATGGTGTTGGAAATTAAAAATTCTAGACGTGCCAGACCGACACCAGCGTTAGGTATGGACTGAAAAGCAAAAGCACGCTCAGGATTGCCCACATTTAACATCACTTTGACGGGCAATTCTGGCATGTGCTCTACATCCAAACAGACCCGCTCAAAAGGCACGATACCTTGGTACACGAATCCCGTGTCCCCTTCCGCACAACTGACCGTCACCTTATCGCCATCGTTAATTTTATCCGTTGCATCCCCGCAACCGACAACAGCTGGAATGCCTAGCTCTCTGGCAATAATGGCTGCATGGCAAGTACGGCCGCCACGATTTGTAACAATCGCAGAAGCACGTTTCATCACAGGCTCCCAATCCGGATCTGTCATATCAGACACCAGTACATCACCCGGTTCCACACGATGCATTTCACTGACATCGGTTATGACTCGGACCCGACCTTGGCCAATGCGTTGCCCAATGCTACGTCCTTCTGTCAATACAGTGGCTTGGCCTTTCAAGGAATAACGTTCTAAGACATTTTTATTACCACGGCTTTTTACCGTTTCGGGACGCGCCTGCAAAATATACAATTTACCGTCTTTGCCATCTTTTGCCCATTCGATGTCCATCGGACGGCCATAATGCTCTTCAATGATGAGGGCAAAATGAGCCAATTGTTCCACTTCAGCGTTGGTCAGTGAAAATTGGCGTTGAGCGGCGGGGGCAACAGCGGTTGTTTTGACCGTACGCTGTTGTTGAGGATCATCGCAATACACCATTTGGCTCGCTTTGGTGCCCAAGTTTCGACGTATAACAGCCGCATGACCAGCACGTAAGCTTGGTTTATGCACATAAAACTCATCAGGGTTGACGGCACCTTGCACCACCATTTCGCCCAAACCATAAGAGGAGGTAATAAAAACCACTTGGTCAAACCCTGACTCCGTGTCCATAGTGAACATAACACCACTGACCGCTAAATCACTGCGAATCATTTGCTGAATGCCTGCGGACAATGCGACGTCTTGATGGCCAAAACCATGGTGAACGCGGTATGCAATGGCTCGATCGTTAAACAAAGAAGCAAACACATGTTTGATGGCAACTAAAATTGCGTCAATGCCTTGCACATTTAAAAATGTTTCTTGTTGACCCGCAAAAGATGCGTCGGGCAAATCTTCCGCAGTTGCTGAAGAACGGACGGCCACACTAAAATCATCATGCCCGATTGTTTTTGTTAAATGGAGAAAAGCTGTACGAATGCTATCTTCAAACTGCCCAGAAAAAGGAGCTTGAATAATCGACTCACGAATTTGCTTGCCAACAGCAGCCAATTGACGGACGTCGTCAACATCAACTGTGCTTAATAAGGTGTAAATTTTTTTATCCAAACCTTCGTTCGCCAAAAATTCTCGAAATGCATCGGCGGTGGTGGCAAAGCCTGTGGGTACGGCAACGCCTTTGTTGGATAAATGGCTGATCATTTCCCCTAGCGAAGCGTTTTTACCCCCTACCTGCTCCAGATCATGAAGTCCTAAATGTTTAAAATCAATTGTATGCAAGCCGCCTGCCATGTTCACTCCTGGATTAAAAAAATTAAGCCATTCTACTGAATTTCACGCATGATGTGAATTCCCATCTTTTTGGCGTAATTCAAGCAAAATAAATTGCATTTAAAAACCAATGTGATACATTATCACCCAATTCATCTTTGCCCTCCGAGAGACATCGTGACCATTAGTACTCAAAACATGACCGCTTTCATCCAATCATTGAACACAACATTGGACGATGCTTCAGTAGCTTTAGACACCATGAAGAAAGATCACCAAGCCAAGCAAAAAAAAGGCAATGCAACCGAGATCCAAGCCAATCTGGATGCAACCATTGCCCTGAGTTTCATGATTGAATGCAATAAACGGTACTGCGAGATCTTGGCAAAAATTAAAGACAACCAAGCTTTGGGGCATTTAATTTATCAAAAATACCTGTCTCAACATAAAATAAATAGCCAATTGAACGACTACGCAGAAATATTCTATGTACTGAACAGTTTGATCGACGATGACAGCATCACAGACTTAGCGAAAAGCACAGAATGGTATGGAAACCTTCAATATGCAGTATGTTGTGTTTTAATGGCGATCGTTTCAGTATTAGCTGTGGCAGCATTCTTGGTTATGGCGTGGATGTCATTGTTATTCTATGTGGTTTATATCGAACCCTTTTTGCCCATCATTATGCTTGCCTTGTGCTGTCCCTTATGGATTGCCAGTATTTGCTTTTCGATGAATGGGTATCCTGAGATAGGGTTAGGATTGCTGCTGTTCACTTTTTTACTTATTGATTTAATTGATCTATTTTCTCTCGTACTCGTTCCTATCGTCGTAGGATTATTGGCGTCATCTTTATTAACCGCGCCTTTATTTGCAAGCAGCACCCACGGCCTAAACAAAGCTGAAGAAAAAATAAACAATGCTAAAGAATTAACCACCGCAGTGGATGAAAATATCCGTTTTAAAAATGCGCCCTTTTTCACCTCCCCACAGGGCGATCACACGCCTGCCAATGGGCAAAGAACCTCTCCTCAAAAGTTGACGCAACGGTTTTTTCAACCTGCTTTGGCCAAAGAATTTGATGTGCAGTTTAACGCCGTGCAACTGGGCCTCTAAGAAATACAACGCAAATGCCTTTCTCCCGTTTACCACGGGAGAATTCAATCGGCATAACACTGAATAAAAAAACGATAAAACCTTCAAATTATGGGGACACAGTATATAATACTGCAAACTTTCTAAATTCCGGGCTTATTTTCAATGACGTTATCCGCTTTAAATGCTATTTCTCCAGTCGATGGTCGATACCTCAATAAAACGAGCGCTCTTAACCCTTATTTTAGTGAATTTGCCCTCATTTATTATCGCTTAAAAGTTGAAATTCGTTGGCTTGAATCCTTAGCAGAAAACGAAATGATCGGCGAAGTGCCCCCATTGGATGCTCAATCACAGGCATTTCTACAAGAAATCCTTAACAATTTTGATGAAAGCGAAGCGTTAAAAGTAAAAGCCTACGAGCGCCAAACCAATCATGATGTGAAAGCGGTGGAATATTATTTAAAAGAAAAATTGGAACAATCCGCTCCATTCAAAAAAATCACCAGTTTCATTCATTTTGCATGCACCTCCGAAGACATTAATAATTTAGCGTATGCTTTGATGATGAAAGAAGCACTGGCTCAAATTATTCAACCCACCTTAGCAGAAATCGTCGGGGGAATTACCCTATTGGGCAAACAGCATGGCGACGCTGCGATGCTCAGTCGCACCCATGGTCAACCAGCAACACCCACCACGTTAGGCAAAGAACTCATTAATTTTGTAGCACGCTTAAAACGACCCGTCCAACAATTGGCTGAAGTCTTGATTTCGGCAAAATGCAATGGTGCTGTGGGAAATTACAATGCTCACATGGTGGCCTACCCAGAAGTGGATTGGCGTAAACACTGCAATCATTTTGTTACTCGTTTGGGCTTGTCATTCAGCGCCTATACCACGCAAATTGAACCCCATGATGGCATCGCTGAAGTATCGCATTTAATGATCCGTATCAACAATATTTTGCTGGATTACACCCGCGATGTCTGGAATTACATTTCACTCGGCTATTTCAAGCAAAAAACCGTTGCCGAAGAAGTCGGCTCCTCAACCATGCCTCATAAGGTCAATCCGATTGATTTTGAAAATGCGGAAGGCAATCTTGGCCTATCGAACGCGCTTTTTGAACATTTCGCCAACAAATTAACCGTTTCTCGCTTGCAAAGGGATTTGTCCGACTCCACCGTTTTGCGTAATTTAGGCGTGGCCTTCGCTTACGCATTGATCGCTTACCAATCCATTGCGAAAGGCAATGATAAACTGCAAATCAATCAACAAGCCTTAAACAAAGATTTAGACAACGCTTGGGAAGTATTAACCGAAGCTATCCAAACCGTTATGCGTCGCTACCACGTTCCTAAAGCTTATGAACAAATGCGGGATTTAACGCGCGGTGTCGGCATTGACGATACGCGTTTAAAAAACTTTATCAGCGCTTTGGATATTCCTGATGAAGCCAAGAGAAAGCTGATCGCGTTGACCCCTTCAACCTATACAGGCCTAGCCGCCCAATTGGTGAAAGCATTCTCATGACCACATCGTTATCACAACAAGGACAAACGTTCGAGTTTGATGTTTTGGTGATTGGTACAGGCTTAGCAGGCCTTCATTATTGCTTGCAGCTCTTAAATTTACACCCCCATTTAAACATTGCATTGATCAGCAAATTGGATGCCAATGAATGCAACAGCCGTTATGCACAAGGAGGGGTTGCAGCAGTTGCCATGGCCGAAGATTCTCTTGAGTCTCACATTGCAGACACCTTGCGTTCTGGCGATGGCTTATCTTACTCCCCCTCCGTGGAATGCATTGTCCGACAAGGCCCGCAAGCGATCCAAGAATTATTAAACTACCCCGTTCATTTTACACAACAACCAGCCGGCGATTTTCTATTGGCCCAAGAAGGCGGTCATTCTCACCGACGCATTTACAATTGCGGCGATCAAACGGGGTTAGACATTATCGACACCCTGTTAAAGAAAGCCCAACAACATCCTCAAATCCATTTTTATGAACACCATATCGCTGTCAATTTAATCATGCATTACCATCCGCATCGCACCGATATTCAAGGGGAAGTGTTAGGTGCGTATGTATTGGACAGTCGGAATAATCTTATTCATGCCTTTCTAGCACGTTGTGTGGTGTTAGCAACCGGGGGCGCAGGAAAAACGTATCGATACACAACCAATCCCTTGATAGCAACGGGTGATGGTGTTGCTATGGCATACCGCGCTGGGGCTCGGGTCGGTAATATGGAATTTTACCAATTTCATCCCACCCTTTTGCACCACCCTACTTTGAATAACTTTTTGATTTCTGAAGCCGTGCGCGGCGAAGGTGGGCTTCTTAAAAATGCCGACACCAAACACCGTTTCATGCATCAATATGCGCCACAACAATTGGAATTAGCCACACGAGACATCGTGGCACGCGCCATTTTTAATGAAATGGAACAAAGTCAGCATGGTTTTGTGTATTTGGATATCACGCACCAATCGAAAGCCTTTTTAAAAAAACGCTTCCCGCAAATTTATCAAACGTTACTGAGCATTGGTATTGAGATGAGCCAAGACATGATCCCCGTGGTGCCCGCGGCCCATTACCAATGCGGCGGCATCCTCACAGACATAGATGGTCGCACCGATCTCAAACGATTATATGCTATTGGTGAAGTCGCGTTTACAGGATTGCATGGTGCCAATCGCCTAGCCAGTAACTCACTTTTGGAAGCAGCGGTCATGGCATCTAATGCCGCACACAGCACTTTAAAAGATATCCACACGCCATGGAAAACAACCATGCACATTGACAATTGGAGCTCCCCAGGGCAAGTCAATGCCCGCCGAGCCAGCCAAATTAACGCTCATTGGCGCAGTCTGCGTGGTGAAATGACCTCTTATGCCGGGATTGTACGCACCGAAGATGGATTGAGCGATCTACTGCAATTGATCACAAAACGGCGTAAAATCATTGAAGAATACTATTGGAAACACTGCATCACCCGTGATTTTATCGAACTGCGAAACATCGTGTTGAATGCTGAATTGATAGTCAGAGCAGCATTGTCACGACGCGAATCCAGAGGCGGCCATTTTCGTGAAGATTTTCCACAAAAAAATCCAACCGCATTGGAAAGCATTGCTCGCATGAACTCATCCCAAGACTTATTGTAATAAGTACCATTGAGGACAGTATATGTTTAAAAAAAACACAGCATACCAGCCCGAAAAATCCATGTTACGCATCACCAACGACATGACGATTTGCCAAAGTGATTACCCGTTGGATTGGTACCAAACAGATTTCATGCCTTATGCAGAAGAATACCAAGCGTTGCCCGATCGAAAATTAACCACAGTCTTGGCCTGGATGACGCCTTATATGGAAAAGGCACAAGCGCATTTCGGGGATAAATTACTGCTCCTGGCACATTATTACATGGGAGGCGACATTGTTCGTTTAATCGAGCAATTTGGTGGGCAAATTGGTGACTCCTACCAACTGGCTTTAATGGCCGCTCATCACCCCGAAAAATCCGTGATCATTGAATCAGCCGTGCATTTTATGGCAGAATCCATTAGCATTTTGGCCAATCCCAATCAACATGTCTATATCACCAACCCCAAAGCGGGTTGTACCATGGAAATGATGGCCAAAGACTTTATGGTTGAACCTGCCTTCTTGGATTTAAACAATCGCTATGGGTCCGAAAACATTCTGCCGGTGTGCTACATGAACACTTCGGGGCGTGTCAAAGCCATGACAGGAGCCCAAGGTGGCGCAGTCTGTACGAGTTCTAATGTTAAAAAAATTGTGCAATGGGCCCAAAAACAAAAAAAGAAAATTTTATTCATTCCCGATCGCCACATGGGTGAAAATATCGCCTATTGGTTGGGGATCAAAAATTTAGCCTATTGGCCGGGCGGCACGGCAGGTGCGCAATACTCCTTGGAAGCCCAAGATCAAACGACGTTGGCGACGTTTGATAAAGCAGAACTGATCCTATTCGCCAGTGAGTGCGCCGTACATACCCATTATCAACCCGCTATGTGCGACTATTGGCACACCCACAATTATACCACCATCGTGCATCCTGAGTGCCGTAATGAAGTCATCCGTGTTGCTCAACATGCCGGTTCCACTGCGTTTATTTGGGACCACGTTGTCAACGACAGATCGAAGACCAAGCATTACGCGATCGGCACTGAAAATCATATGGTTGAGAATTTGAAACAATATTGCAAAGCGTTGGGCATTACCGTCGTGAATTTAGCTGAAGCGCCCAAATCCAACGATGAAAAAGGGTTAGGTTGTGGTTGTGCCACCATGTCTCGCAATGATCCCCCTCATTTGGTGGCTCTGATTGACTTGCTTCGGCAAGGTAAAAAAATGGACTACAACGAAGTCAATGCCGGTGATATGGTCAATGAATTTACAGGCACCCGCAATCGTTTGCAGCGCGTTGATCAAACATGGGTGATCGAAAATGCTAAAAAAGCACTGCAAATGATGATTGATATCACAGAAGATCGCATGTAATCCTCTTTGTGCGTGGGTAGGGTGGGCAAAGGAGCGTAGCAACGTGCCCACCTGCTCGGAGAAAGAATCATACGTATCAGCAGATGCTATCTCGCGTATCTCCTCATTATGTTTGCAAAACCTTTACCCCCGCCGATGGCCCTTCCCAGCGAGTAAGAATTTCTTCAATGGCATTTACCGCGATACGTGTTTGTGAAATTTTATTGAAAATTGTTATTTTTTTATCATCAATGCTGGCGCGATTATCTATTTCCCATTCCTCCACCGATGTTCTTAATTGTTGCGGGGTTTGACCCGGCTCAACAACAATAGCTTTTAAAGCATACAAGACGTCAAGCTTTTGGAGGGTAGTCTTTGTAAATGCCAAACGCTGAGAATAACGATATTGCGCATTCTCACCCGAAAGCACTTTTCCTGCAAGCCGCCGTTTTATTTCATTGTCAATGGTATCAATGATCTGGCGCAAAGGCTGCTGGGCTTTATTGTCCAACATTTGATCAAATAATTGCTGTGCATGAGCATCCGTGGAGACTCCAGGAACCGTCGCTATTGCGGCACTGGTGAAGGAACTCAAGATCGCCGCTTTTTCTGTGTCACTTGGGCTTTTATACCAGAGCTCAAGACGCGGAATAAATCCCCCCATCACTCGACGCATTTCTTGATTACGTAATAGACTGTTTTTCGTTTTATTAAATTCCTTTGTATCAATGTCGGTTGGCGCAATGACAAACTCAGGAATAAAATAAATGTTGTTGTTTAATTCAGCGTTTATAGCAGGTAGTTGGCTGTTTTTAAGCCGACTGTTAAAGGACATCATCGTGATAGGCTGCAACCACCCTTGCCCTTTCTCTGGAGCAGAATGCATAGCCACGCGCAATTTTAAAGCGCAATCCAGTTGTTCATCTCGCCCTGAAGCCGCGGCGTAATGCAATAACATGTCTGGGCGTGATTTGTTTTCGTTCACCAATTGCCAATTGTCTCGATAAAATACGCCGGGCGACAATTCATTTATTTTTTTTAAGGCTTCAGGATTACCAGACCATGCAGCGTATTCAACAAATTCAATGCCATCTCTATCGGCCTCAGCAATCAACTCAACTGTAAATAGATCGGCTTGCCCCGATAGTGCAATCAATTGCCAAGGTGCTGTGATCGTACTGGCAACCCAGGCCGCTCCTTCATTGAAAAGTTTTGTATAAATACCAGCATAATGCTCTGGCTTTATTCCTGACTGAGTGATCACCGCTTCAGGCACTCCAAGCCGTTTAAGCAAAGTCTTGTCCGATTCGAATTTGGCTAGCATTTCGATCTCCCTACATAGTATTTTATCTTCGAAGTATAGATCCAATTTAAATGCATTGCGTATCATTATTTTACAACAGCTTAACAAAACACGGAAAAACGGCAAAAAAAAGCAATGGACCATTGGAAACAACTCACCATAAAAAAAACATATTGCTCGTTTCTAGCTCGAGGCCTATAATTGGGGGCATATCTTCGCATCGAGAATTATTATTTTGAAACGTCGTATTCGAGCTATTTCATTTGATTTTGATAATTGTTTGTTTCATACAGGCTATGTTTGGAATAAAAATAACCATCCTGACCCAAATGAAATTATTCTAAAAAACTTACCGTTACTGGAAGACATCCGCTCACAAAATCATGCGTTCGAGGAAAACATTTGTTTTGTGGGTTCCAATCGTCAGTCGAAACTATGTGATGACGAAAACTCTGCTTTTGTACCAGCCCCGACTGAATCATGTTTTTCAGCCCTTGAAAAGGTGAGTGCATTTATTGAGGCACGTATAGATCCTTTTCTGCTGGCGGATATTTATGGCAATGCTGAGGATGGGCAATCCTTTCGTCAAGCGCTGAGTGAGAATGCAGATGCATTAACCCATCCAAATTGGATTTTTGATAAAAGTAAATTGTCTATACTTTATGCACAGATGCACAAATTAGCCGCAGCCTACCCCGATGACGAGATTGTGTACGATTTTTACGATGACAAACGTCTGGGTCAAAAATTTAAAAGACCCATGGATCCTTTGCTGGAAAACCTAGAACGCTATTTTACGCGCTTTCCTGAAATAATCCCTAAAAACGTCACTTTACGGTTAAACCATTATGCAGGCCAAACTGTAACGCCCTATAAACCGATTCAAGGACAAGGCCCCATCGACATCAACTATCGAAAGACCATCAAGGAAATGGCTAACATTGCAAGGCAAGCAACACCTCTACCTCGCAACGCGATATATTCTTTTATTGATTCTGTTTTGCCACAGGCGTTAAAAAACAGGGAAGCATTGATGAATATTGAAATGCAAAAGTGCAATCGCCATGGTTCTTGGCACAATTACTACAGCCTTTTTAATCCATTTAAACCAAGCTTGGTTGAGACGAAGAATGAAGTGGCTACGACCTTTAATAACTACCGCCTGTAGGGTGGGCAAAGCGCAGTGTGCCCACCGATCTATTTCTTGCAATAAGATAGCATTTAACTTGCTTTAATTTGCAATTTAATACCTATTGTATTAAATTTAAACTATTCTGTTATGTTTCTTTCATTAAGACACGAATGTCAGAAAATTTTGGATTGATAAGAGAGAGCAATCATGGGCTTAATATCTACTGCATTATTCAAAAAATTACAATTCGATACACTCAACGCAAGTGAGCAATTGAAAATCTTAAAAGAATGGTGCTATACACACGTTTCGCGAGATATTAACTTTACAGGAAAATTTTGCTGTGCGCTCTATGTCCAATTGGTTAAAAAATACTTGGATGTTTTTATACCATTGACTTCAATTGGCTTGCACAATTCTAAACCTGAGCTGGATGATTTAACAATTATTCAGTATGCAGCTTTTGCCGGTTTTGATCGTTTTATTGAATCCTCCAAAATCTCCAACAATCAACTAAATTCGAGCAATGCTTCAGGCATGACCCCACTGCACTTAGCCGCTCAACTGGGGCATGTCCATAGTGTAGAGGCGTTGCTTTCAAAAGGTGCAGACTCCACTCAAACAAATAAATTTTTAGAACTGGCAGCTCATGTCGCTTTAACTCAACCCTCAAGCGCACAATTGAAAGCCAATAAAGAAATCATTTTTAAAAAACTGTGGGCAATTAACCCTAAAATTATCACTCATCAAGATTATGAGGGTAATACAGTACTGCATAACATGGCAGCTCATGGCTATGATGAACTTTTAAACGACGTCCTGACAGTGCATTCGACAGGAGCCCTGCATTTTAACCATCATGGTCTTTACCCTATTCACACTGCTATTTTGAATAACCAACTCAAGTGTGCTGAATACTTACTCTCCAATCCCGGGGTGGCTACTTTAAAAGATGCGGAGTACCGAGCCCCTATCCATTATGCCGGTCTCCATGGCAATACAGCCATGATAGAATTATGCCTTAAACACACCCCGAACGACGTTGTAAATAGCCGCGACACCGATGGAAAAACAGCGTACATGTTAGCCACTGAAGTCGAAAATCATGAGGCAGAAGAAGTGTTTACTGCTCACGGTATACACCTGAACGAGCAATCCAGAATACGCTTGATATGAATTAACGATCGCTATAGGTGTTTTATTAACTTACCTAGGAAATCAAGATGGCAGCTCTTATGAACAGTATCCAATTATTACCGGAAACCTCACAGACTCATAAAGTGCATCGCGCCTTTTCTATCCATGCTAATCAACAAATTAAAGAAATTAATACCTTAATCGCTCAGTACAATGCGGCAGAGCAACATACCGAAAAATTGTTGAAACTTTACCACATAAATGCCTTGCGTAAAAAATTGGAAGATGAGCATTCTCAAGATGTATTTATTGATGAATTTGTTCATGAGATTGAAAATAAATTATTTAAAGAATGCCAAACACAGTTCGCGGCATACAATCTTTCCATGCATGAACAAGCTTTAAAGGAAAAGCATTTCCCGCAGCCGCTCCCCTCCACTCCTATTAATCCATTTGCCAACATGCTTGCCAATATGCAACCCGAGGAACTTAGGGACATGTTGCGCATTCTTTCCCGAGGACAATTCTATAATGCTTCAGGATTTTTAGCCTTATTTAAAAACTCTAATCCTGCCTATCACGCTCTCATTAATGAATACGAAATCACCTATCTGGGCGGAGGCAATTCTAAAAACTTTAAAATTACACGACGCAACACCCCCAATCCAGAATCCTTTGTTTTGCGGGTCGACGATCGTTTAGGTGGGGCGCGTGAAATAGATTCTTACCTGCGCGGTACATCCCTGGCAGATATTTTAAGTCCTATTGAAGCACCGAGATCAATCACCTTAAATGGTAAAACGAACACATTGCTTATTACCCCTGTGTGCCCTGGTGGTACTCCTGAGGCTCACTCCAAAAGATGCGTAAGTGATAACGATAGAATTGAAGGGGCATTGAATATTTATAGCCAAATGGGAGATGTACTATTGCAAATTGGTCATGAAAATTGTCTCTTTCCCGATGCAAAAAATTCAAACTGGCTACTGGACAAAGCGGGTAAACTGGTGATTTCTGACACCAAATCTTTGCTGTTTGCCCATCAAGGCTATCATGATAGCGACCAAACCTATGAAAAGAATCAATGGATCTACGGCTCAATCCCTAATCTTATCCAAACATCGCGCTACAGCCCGCCTGAAATAACGTCTCGAAGATTTAATGTGGATCACATGCATGGGTTTGTATTGGGTAAAAATCTCTATCAATATTTAACGCAATGCTCAAATGATTATTTGGCGGGAAGAACTGCGAATAACTTTGATTTTAATTTGAGTATATTTAACTCCATGGAAGGTCTCGCGCTGAAAAGCCTCATCCAAAAATTGGTAATAAATGACCCCGCACAACGCATCAATGTTCAAGAAGCGTTGAATGAGTTGGCGTCAATAAAAATAAAGACCCGTTGTTTGGACATGTTGAATAAGATAGAAAATTCAGCAAGCACTGATGCGCATGAAACGCAAAAATTTATCCAAATAAGCCGCCAAAATTTACCACAAGCAACCTTTGAAGACATTAAAAAAATGGAGTTAACGCTTCAACATTTGATAAATGAACAATCATTGGAAAATAAATTACAAAAAATAGCTCTCGCCTTGAATATTTTGGAGGATTTAGAACAGACGAATCCCGCTGATCATAAAATGCAGGAGTTCGTCCAAGAACAACGTCAATTTTTACAGGAAGTCGCTGCAAAGGATGATCTGCCTCATATATTAGAGCATTTGCAACGAATTTCTGCAGAAAACCAAACAATAAATATTTTCTTAAAACAGAATGTAGACCATTTAGGAAAAAAAATACCAAGAATGAATGCGGAAACAAAAATTCAAAAAATAAAGGAAACTTTATACAATATTCCTGTGGTTCAACGCTCAACGATGATGACCACTGATGAGCCCAGTCCAGAAGTCCGAGCATTTCAAAGGGCTTTAGGAACTCGCCGCACGATTGTAGGCAACATTCCACCCTCTCACCTTCAAAATCCTATTTTTAAAAAATACAAAGAACAGTACGAAGAGCTTACATTAAAAGCTTCAACAGTTGACGTGACAAACCCCACGGTTGGGGCTAACTCAAAAAAATAAAAACCCGCAGGTTGTATCTACGTCCAAACGATCACCATAAATTAATTTAAATCACGTCCATGTGCATTATCGTATTTGAGGATTTATCCACTATACTGCAGCTATATCAATGGTCTTCATTTTAGGATAAAAACGCTTATTGCCCCTGAGAATGGTCAGGGTAATTTCATCGCCAACGGGTATATCTGTCAATAAATTATAAAGCTCATCATAATTGGTGACTGGGTGGCCATTTAAACCAATGATAATATCACCAAGATTGGTTTGTCCCCAATGATCATGCATGGTTGGGCGCAAACCTGCGGTCGATGCTGGAGTTTTCGGCAACACATCCCCAATTAAAATTCCTTTGGCTATCCCTAAATGCTTAGCCACCTTAGCTTCAACGGGCTGAATGCCAATGCCTGCTAATTTTACACGGCCATTTTGAATGATTTGATTGACCATGCGCTCTATCACATCCCCAGGAACGGCAAACCCTACCCCCGCTGAGGTGCCTGATTGGGAAAAAATAACCGTATTTAAGCCAATTAAACGGCCTTTACTGTCCAACAATGGCCCACCCGAATTACCCGGGTTGATGGAAGCGTCCGTTTGTATCATGTCATGGATGGTCACTCCACCTGCTCCTGGCACTTGCCGACCCAAAGCCGAGATCACCCCAATGGTTAAACTGTGATCAAAACCAAAGGGATTGCCTATAGCAATGGCTTTCTGACCCACCAGTAATTCTTTGGTATGAGCGATCGCAAAGGGCTGGTAGCCTTGCAATGATTTGATGGCCACAGGTGATTTTAATTGCAACACCGCCAAATCTTTTCGAGGTTCGGCGCCAATCACTTTCGCGGGTACGGTCATTTTACCGATGGTTACCGCAAACTTATCCGCACCATGAATCACATGGTAGTTGGTTACAATATGACCTTGATGATCCCAAATGATGCCCGATCCAGTGCCCACAGGCACCACGTGCGTGGCTCTGGACATGCGTTGAGTGACCGTGGATAAACGGTGCACGTAAACCACTTTAGGGGATGATTTCTGAAAAATCTCAATGGTATTGCGTTCGTTGGGCAGCAACTCATCCATTGTCGAGGCATAGGACGCGCCGACGCTGAACACCATCAGCGCCAATAAACTGATTATGAATCTATTTTGTCTCATGAAACACTCCGGAGAAATAATTAAAACCACATCATGTAATTTTTAATCAAACGTTTCGAATTATGCCCTAAAAGACAACATCTTGGCAAATTAAATTAACGCAATGGTATTTTCATAAGCAACAATACATCATTCACGGCAGTGTCTTTTAAATTGCTTCGTTCCGTGACGATTCCCCCCTGCCGTTCGTAATATTTCACAGCTTTCCTATGCGATTCCCACACAAGCAACACAATGTTTTTTTTGCCGTTAATGCGTGCATCCCGTACCAATTCTTGCCATAAAACATCAGCAACGCTGGTGTTTTCTTTCCATGGCATACCTTGCAAATCAAATCGCACAGCAAAATAATCTAAAAAGTAATCGGTGTCATCCATGCGCGCGCTTAAAATATGTAGGGTTTTAAGAAGCCTTTGCAGGGTGTGGCTTTCCCGATGCCAATCATCTTCTTGATCGTGGCTGATGTTGTCGTATTGCTGTTTGGTCACTGCCACAAAATAACCAGCGACGTTGCCCCGTTCGTCCAAAATATATTTGGTAAAAACCAAATGAGGTAAAATAAATTTTAATTGTATTAAATCGCTGTAGGAAACACCCAATTTATTGTTCATACAAGAATACTGAAAATAGCCTGTTGTCTTGATCAATTCACCCAATTGAGCAAGCAACCGATGTGATATCAGCATAGGATCAACTTGTTTAATTTTCACACTATTCATCCTTGATCAAATCATGTATAATAATCATAATCCAAGCAAGGGATAATTGCATGACCACAACTCACTTAACCCCATTGGCTGACACCACCACTCGATTTCATTTCGATATAGACAGC
>CAZGKX010000003.1:48242-49409 GCA_964525945.1 uncultured Legionellaceae bacterium | reverse complement strand
CGCGCACTGGAACAATGCAAAATTACCACAAGCGAACTCAAGGTGTTGTTTGACGAGCACATGCAAGAGGATCGTGCAATCAATGATGAACTGGCACATATCGAAAATACACTCACAACCGTGCTCGAAGGCCCTCAACTACAAAATAAAATAGTGCGTGATGGCGATCAACATTACCTCCTACCCCGCAACAAAAAATTGCACGAATTATCAAGTGAAAGCCGATTAAAAGCAGTGCTTGCATACCAACAGCTTAAGCCTGCTCAAATCAATAAAATAAAAAACGACCAAACACGCCAAGAAATATACAATGACCGCAAACAAGTTTTGGTCATGCAAAAAGAACAACTGAAAAAAGATATTGTGCAAATTACCAATCACATCGCTGACATCAATTCTTTGCGGTCTGAAATTGAAAATGCGGATCAACAAACAACAACGACACCGTCTCTTAAGCTGGTACCACGATCAACAAGCAACCCTGCACGATTGCAGCCCACAACCCAACAACGCATCGCTAGAGCGTATGGCTGTTTGCTAGCTCAAAAAAATAAATTATCGCCGACGGGCTTAAACGGTCTACGATCTTGGGCTAAAAACAATGCACCCACCTTGCGTGAAGACCTGGGTAAAATCAGGCCTGGTGTTCCTATTCCTATTGATATTATGAAAATTGTATTACGACGAATGATGAACCATGGTATCAGTGTGGCCAGCAATAAGACCACTTCTCAAAACCAAATGCATGCCAGGTTTAATTTAAGACCAAAGCTCAAATAAAAAAGAAAAACCCTCCAATGATTTGGCAAAACACGCCGCTTTTATTGCCATTAAACAAAGATAACACTTGCTAAGAGGCGTTAAGTTTTTTACCATAAAATACCCAAGGTTTTGCAGTGGTATAAATGATGATGGATAAACTGATTGGTGCGCAATCAATTATTATTACATTAGACGTTGATGCGTTTTTATTTGATAAGCTTCACACAATTTCACAAGACGGCTTTTCAGTTGTCGAGTTAAACTGCGTTGATCAAAGCTTATTGCAAAAAGTTATCAGCCATTTTCCTATGCTTCGTGTCGGTGCGGGAAACATTGTTAACACCGAGCAACTGGAACAGTGTTACCAAGCAGGGGTTTCTTTTATTACCAGCCCTGGCTTTTTGC
>CAZGKX010000003.1:31934-48232 GCA_964525945.1 uncultured Legionellaceae bacterium | reverse complement strand
ATTGCGCAAACTGCCGCTATCTATTCAATCAATTATTTGCCCGGTATAGCAACCATTTCAGAAGCAATGCAAGCCATGTCCGTGGGATGCCAGCATGTTCGCCCCTTTCCAGCCAACCTACAATTTTGCACATTGCTTAACAAATACCTGCCACTGCTTCGTCTATTCCCTGCTGAAGTGGAGTGGGAAGAAGTTGAGCATTTTCTAAATTTACCGGCCGTGGCCGCGGTAAGTGTCATCAATCCCGAACTAAAACAACTGCGCGCATTAAAAAATGCTGCGGAGATTACCGCGTAAGGATGAAGTATCTTTCGCCGGAAAAACAAACGTTAAGGTGTTGTTCACCGATTCTAATGGGAACAACACGCCGATTGTTCTTTGCTTTTCCATGCATCCACAAACAGCAAAAACGCACCCACACATATGGCGCTGTCGGCCACATTGAAAATAGGCCAATGGTGCGTTTGGTAAAAAACATCAATAAAATCGATCACATAGCCCAATCGTATTCTGTCGATCAAATTGCCTACCGCTCCTCCTAAAACCAAACTCAATGCAAACCATTGCAGGCGTGCTGTTTTGGGGGTACGAATTAACCAAACGGTTAACACAACAATCATCACTGTGCTAAACCCCGTAAAAAACCACCGGTGCCAATCACCTGCACCACTCAAAAAGCTAAATGCAGCACCGGTGTTGTAGGCGAGTGTAAAATGAAGCACAGGTAGGAGTGGTTTTGACCCATAAGGCGCAAGTGCAATGGATGCCCAATATTTGGTCAACTGATCCATGCACACCACCACAAATGCCGTCAATATCCAGAGCCTTCTGTTTTTCATGCAAAATGCCTCACTTCGCCGTGACCACTGATATTTCCAACACAACGTTGGCACAACTCAGGATGGTCTTGATGTTGACCAACATCGTCTAGGCGATGCCAACAACGCCCACATTTAGCTGCATCAGTGGCTTCAACATGAATGGCGATACCCAGTTCTTCGTTGAGCAAAGCCTCACTGACGCGTTCATTCAAAGGGCGTACGTTTGCAGAGGACGTGATTAACACAAATCTTAATTCATCCTTTATTTTAGCCAGCAAAGCGGCCGTAGCCTCGTTGGCGTACAAGGTCACGTTGGCTGCCAAGCCTGAACCAATGACGCCCTCCTGACGCTTAAGTTCGAGAGCCTTATTCACTTCATCACGGATCAAATGCAATTGCTGCCAATAATTCATATCCACATTGGTTACCTCAGGCCATGCTTGAAACCATTGCTCAAGAAAAATGGACTTGGACGTTTGATTGCCAGGAATAACACGCCAAATTTCTTCAGCAGTAAACGATAAAATAGGAGCTAACCAACGGGTCAATGCTTGGATAATGTAATACATAGCGGTCTGACAAGAACGTCGAGCTTTGCTATTCACAGCGGTGGTGTATTGCCTGTCCTTGATAATGTCCAGGTAAAAACTCCCCAAATCAACAGCGCAAAAATTGTGAATTTTTTGATAAATCACATGGAAATTGTAGTGCTCATAAGCGGCAATAATTTCTTGTTGCAATTGCTGACATCGTTTAATAGCCCATCGATCCAACTCAATCAAATCATCAATAGGTAAGCTATGTGCTTGAGGTGCAAAATCAAATAAATTGGCCAACAAAAACCGTGAGGTGTTTCGAATTCGTCGATAAGCATCCGCATTCCGTTTGATGATCTCATCCGAAATGCTCACTTCATTTCGATAATCGGTCGAAGAAACCCATAACCGTAAAATATCAGCGCCATGCTGGCTGATCAATTTATCCAAAGCCACGTAATTGCCTTTTGATTTCGACAGTTTTTTGCCTTCGGCATCCACGGTGTAACCATGGGTTAGCACCGTTTTGTAAGGAGGTATTCCACGCATTGCCACAGAGTTGGTCAACGATGAATTAAACCAACCTCGGTGCTGGTCAGAGCCTTCGAAATACACATCGGCAGGGAAATCAACGGAACCGTGTTGTTGCTCAAGCACACAATAATGTGACACCCCTGAATCAAACCAAACGTCTAGGGTGTCATTGCTCTTTTCATAAAATTCGGCGTCCTCTCCCAAAAATTCATGGATATCAAGCTCAAACCAAGCCTCAATGCCCTGTTGTTCGAACCGTTGGGCAATACGTTCGATCAACTCAACCGTGTTTGGGTGCAATGCGCGCGTGGTTTTGTGAATAAACAATGGCATGGGAGTACCCCATGTCCTTTGCCTTGAAACACACCAATCTGGTCTATTTTTAACCATATCAGTGATACGCGCTTTTCCCCAATCAGGCACCCAATTCACCGTTTGAATCTGGGTCAATAAAGCGTCTCGTAAGCCATTGTTATCCATTGCAATAAACCACTGCGGCGTTGCTCGAAAAATCATGGGGGTTTTATGCCGCCAGCAATGGGGGTAACTGTGCTGCAGTGTTTCATGGTGGAGAAGGTTTTGTTTTTCAGTCAATAATTCAAGGACACGTCCATTCGCTTTTAAGACAGAAAGACCCGCTAAAAGAGGCACATCTGCCGCATAGCACCCGTTCGCTAAGACGGGATTGATCAAGGGCAGCTGGTAAGCTTTGCCCACCACATAGTCATCTGGACCATGAGCCGGAGCGGTATGAACACACCCAGTGCCCGACTCCGTGGTCACATGCTCACCGAGAACAATCGGTACGTGCCGATCATAAAACGGGTGTTTTAAAAGAAGATGCTCCAGCAATTGTCCTTTTACCGAGCCGCAAGATTTAAAGGGCAGTTTGTTATAGCGTGTCATGACTGACTCTGCAAGTTCCGCTGCAACAACGTAATAGCAATCGCCAGCGTCCACTAGACAGTATAAAATAGCAGGGTGCAAACACACCGCTTCATTGGCAGGCAACGTCCAGGGTGTGGTTGTCCAAATAGGTACGATGAGGGGTTTGCTGGGGACATCGATTTGCATGCACGATAAAAATTGCTCGGCATCCACCGCATGAAAAGCAACATCAATGGATGGCGATGTTTTTTCTTCGTAATCCACTTCAGCCTCTGCCAGCGCTGAACCACAATCAATGCACCAATGCACCGGTTTAAAACCTTGTTGTAAATGACCATTGGCAATGATTTTAGCCAGCGCACGCACAATGTTGGCTTCGTAACTAAAATCCATAGTCGCATAGGGATTTTGCCAATCGCCAAACACACCGAGCCGCTGAAATTCATCACGTTGAATATCAATTTGACTGCTCGCGTAGTCACGGCAAATGCGTCTAAATTCTGTGGCACTGACTTTTACACCAGATTTTCCTACTTTTTTCTCAACATTCAATTCAATGGGCAAACCATGGCAATCCCAACCAGGCACAAACGGCGCATCATAACCGCTCATTGATTTTGATTTGACAATAATGTCTTTTAAAATTTTGTTTAATGCATGGCCGCAATGCAAATGGCCATTGGCATACGGAGGGCCATCATGCAAAATAAAACGCTTGGCACCCGCTCGCGCAGCACGAATTTGTTGATAAACTTGGGTCGTTTGCCACTCAAGAAGCATGGCGGGTTCCCGCTGCGCCAAACTCGCTTTCATAGGAAATGATGTGGCTGGTAAATTCAATGTATCTTTGTATTCAGTCATGAGGGTTACTCGTTAATATTCATAAAATAAGTTTTTGCATTAGCCACATCCGAATGAATCTGAGCGATCAACACATCGATGGATGAAAATTTGATTTCATCACGTAATTTATGCAAAAAAAACACCTGTAGCTGTTCACCATAAATCAATTCATCAAAATCAAACAAATGAATTTCGAGGATATTTTTATTGCCATCAATGGTTGGCCTATTTCCCAGATTGGCAACGCCTTGCAGCAATACAGTGCTGTTGTTGCGTTTGACGTGCACACAAAAAATACCTTTTAAAGGCAAGCGGGCTTGTTTCATTTTTAAATTGGCAGTGGGAACACCCCATTGCCTGCCGAGCGCGGCACCATGTGTGACTCGTCCACACATGCTGTAAGTACGCCCTAGGTATTGCTCAACCTTGGCTAAACCATCCTCCTGCAATATTTGCCTAATTTTAGTGGAGCTAACGCGCTCCTTGTCAATCACAAAATCAGCCCAAACATGGACTGCACAAGACCATTGCTCACCAATTTCTTTTAATAATCCAAAATCACCGGTTCGATTGTGACCAAATCGAAAATCATTGCCCATTAATAAATACCGCACATGCAAGCGTGAAAACAATTGTTCAGCAAAGACAGAAGCCGGCATAGCGGCTAGTTTTTTATCAAACTTCAAACAACACACATAATCCACCCCGCATTGTTTAAGAATATCCAATTTTTCTCGCAAGCGAGTCAAGCGGGCAGGGGCTTGTAATTTTTGAAAAAATTCACTGGGCTGAGGTTCAAACAAGACAACAACCATCGGCAATCGCAATTTGTTAGCCTCTTGACGCAATTGGGCCAATAACGCTTGATGCCCTAAATGCACGCCATCGAAATTGCCAATCGTAGCGACTGCACCGCTTTTAAGTTCTCCATTGTTTTGGAAACCACGCAATAACTTCATAAAATCACTAAAAGAAAGGGCTAAATCAAAGATTATACTGATTAAACAACAGAATGCGAAATTTTTCCCTGATTCGATCGCAAGGAAAAATATTCCTCAACCGAGCCGCGCCATAAGCAAGCGAATGTTTGAGGTGAAAAATTCTCTTCGCTTACGTTTGCGGTTCGGAGTGAGGTGAGGTTGTTAATCTTTTTTAGGCGAACGAACAATCAACATATCGCAAGATGCGCCATGTAAAATTGCATCTGCTGTAGAACCTAATAATAAAGCCAATCCGTGTTTACCATGGCTTCCCGCAACGATAAGATCAATTTTATGTTCCTTTGCTACGCGCAACACTTCATTTTTGGTTGAGCCAAACTCCAATAACCGATGCGCAGCATTTACACCCAATTTTTCGGCAAGAGCATCCAATTCTTTTTCCGCTTGCTCCCGAATAGAAATTTCCACTTCAGCAAAACCTGCAAAACCTGGGTATGCATAAGCAGGAATAGGTTCGACAACATGCACTAAAAATAGTGCTGCACCATTTTCATCCGCTATTTTTTTAGCTTTATGGGCTGCATTAATCCCTACTTCATCAAAATCCGTGGCAAATAATACCCTTTTATACATGTTACTCTCCTTTGTAATACATAGAATTAGACTAGCAGAAATTGTTTAACTTGCCCAGTGCGTCGGATGATAAGGCTCATCTATGCTATCAATAACATTACCAAATGGGGTGCGTGCGAACAATCTTTAAACCTTTATCCCCTATTGACTTGATTAAACTTGGGGATAAAAATCACTTTATCGAGCACAACCAAATGGGTCTTTTCGTTTTGCGTTTCGTCCAACTCAACTTTGTGAAGTGGCGTAGGCTGTAAGTATTGGTGCGTCGATCCTAAATCATAAGGCGCAATTTTACTTGCTAGCATCAAATTAGAGGCCTTGACGGATACCGCAGGCTTTGGCCGTTTATCGACAAGCATCCTCTCATTTTTTATTACAGCATGGTTTGTTTTGTGGAGCTCAGATGGCAGAGCTACAAAACCCTGCCAACGCCATGCAAAAAGCAAGCTGGCAAATAGAATAAAAACCATACAACTTGCAGAAAATCGTAGTGGTATTGTTTTGAAGGGTGTGGAATGGAAAGGTGCATGAGAGGTATCGCCAATAATATTGGCTTCCGTTAATTGAAAAAATTTTTGTATGTTTTGTTCTGCGTTCATCGAGGTTCAACAGTAAGGAGGTTCGTCGTCTTCATGATGATCAATCCAACGGTTCACATCATGAAATTTTCGCCGCTTATACCTCAAGCATCGTCTTGGGCCATCAACAAAACCTGTTGAACCTGATCTTTTGTGACGGATTCGTCCAGGTAACAATCCCCCACCGCCCTGATCAACACAAAACGCAGGGTATGCTTGATTATTTTTTTATCATTAAACATCAATTCATACACTTCTTTTAAATCAATATCGTGGGGTATTCGCCGCGGTAAATTGATTTGAGCCAGTAATTTATCTAGTTCAGCAAGCGTGGAGGCGTTTAAATACCCCTTTTGGTGCGATAATAATGCCGCACAATACAAACCAATGGCAACCGCTTCTCCATGCAACCATCGTTGATAGTGTGTACAAGCTTCTAAAGCATGGGCGAACGTATGACCCAAATTTAAAAGCGCGCGAGCACCTGTTTCACGTTCGTCGAGTTCCACCAAGCGGGCTTTAATTTCACAGCAATGGGTCATTAATTCAACGAGTTTTTCCTGTTCGTGAATCAGCGTGTCGGTTAATTCCACGCGGAGCTGTTGAAAAAAAATGTCCCCGGCCAACAGGCCATATTTTATGACCTCAGCTAAACCTGCAGCAAATTCCCGTTTGGGTAAGGTGGTTAATGCATGGGTGTCCATAATGACCGCTTGCGGTTGATGGAAACTCCCAATCATGTTTTTACCCTGCGGATGATTTATGGCTGTTTTACCACCAATGGATGCATCAACTTGCGCTAACAACGTCGTGGGTATTTGAATAAAAGCAACACCCCGCTGAAAAGTGGCGGCAGCAAACCCAGTGATATCGCCAACCACGCCCCCTCCCAAAGCAACCAATGTGGTATCGCGATGGTGGCGTTTATGGATAAGCGCATCGTAAATAGCAAACAAACTTTCTTGGTTTTTATGCATTTCACCATCATTAAGCACGACGACATCACATTGCTTGTTTTGATAAGCTTGCTGCAAAAATTCAAGGTAATAAGGAGCTACCGTATCATTGGTCACAATGAGCACTTGTTCTGATTTGACATGACGAACAAGCAGCTCACTGTTTAATAAAAGATGTTCACCGATATAGACGGGGTATTCCTGCCCTGGAACACGAATAATTAGCTCTGTAAACTTACGATTCACCATAGATATACTTAATAATGTTATTAGCAACCGCTTTTACAGTAAGCTTGTCGGTTTCAAAACTAACATCAGCCAACTCTTCGTAGAAAGGCTCACGCTCATCACGCAACATTTCCAACGTGCCTTCTAAATCTTCAGTCTGCAATAAAGGACGCTTGGTGTCTCGTTTTGTGCGTTCGAATTGCTGCTGCAGCGATGTTTTAAGATAAATCACCGTGCCGCGCCCAGCTAAGGCATTTCGATTTTCAGGTGTCATGATAACACCCCCGCCCGTGGCCAACACAATATTATTTTTTTGCGTTAACTCATCAATCACTTTCATTTCACGGCGACGGAAACCCTCTTCTCCTTCAACATCAAAGATCCAAGAAATATCCGCCCCAGAACGCTCTTCAATAACCTCATCCGAATCATAGAACTCCAACTTGAGCTCTTTTGCCAAAGTACGGCCTATTGTGCTTTTTCCCGCTCCCATAGGCCCTATTAGAAATATATTGCGTACTTTAACTATACTCATTTTTGATTATGTATCCCCATTAACTTTTATTATGTTACGGTCGAATCCCCACCCTTCAAAATAATGACCGCCATCCAACTATTTTACCAAAATACCTGGCATTACCAAACTTTATTTTTCTGCCGTAATGATTGCATTGTTGGTCATTATCCTTGGAGTAATGAAAATGAGCAACTCTTCATTTCTGATTCGTGTCTCTTTTCGACTAAATAAATACCCAACAACCGGTAAATGTCCCAAAAAAGGCACACGGACCATGGAATTATTTTTATCTTGCTTGTATATTCCACCCAACACTACGGTTTCACCATTGTTCACCAACACACTTGTTTTTATCGATTTTGTTAAAATAACGGGAACACCTTGCACCCTTCGTGCAGAATCAGAGTCCTGATTGATGACCAAATTCATTAACAATTTACCATCAGGGGTAATTTGCGGTGTTACCTTTAAGCGTAGCACAACTTTTTTAAAGGAGACGGATGTTGCCCCACTTGGCATAGCTTCTTGGTAAGGAATGTCTTCACCTGATTCAATCACAGCTGCTTGTTGATTGGTGGTGACCAATTTAGGTCTTGCGATCACGTTCGCTTGCCCTTCGCTTTCTAAGGCAGACAATTCCATATCAAGCAAAGCATGGTTGCCCAACTTTGCTAACGCAATACCTATGGATGCTGGATTCGCATCAATGGGCATTGCCCCTAAATCCAGATTTAAACGCTGCGGCAAAGGCGCATTGCTCGGTGAGGCTCCTTGAGCAATTTGATTGGCACCTTCAAGCGTACCGCTTAAATAAACAGAATGCGTAATGCCAAAACGGGCACCCATATCAGTGGCACATTGCTTATTCATATTAACAATACGCGCTTCTATTTCCACTTGCTTCACTGGGATATCCAATCGCTTTATAAACGATTTTAGCATGTGCAGCTGAGCCGGCGTATCTTTCAACCATAACGTATTGGTTCTTCTGTCCACAGCAACAGTACCTCGTTGCGACAAAAGTGAATTGGTTTTGTCGCTTAACATGTTGGCAAGCTCAGCCGCGTTCGCATAGTTAATTTGCAGTAAATCGGCTTGCAACGGCTGGAATTGCTGCACGAGGTTTTGTTTATGCAAAGATTTATGGGCACGCTCCGCGATGGCTGCGGCTTGATCCACTAAAATCACATTGCCAACTTGGCGTTTATCCAAGCCCTGCAAGGTTAAAATGGTTTGCAAAGCGTGCTCCCATGGCACATCGTGTAAATGCAAGGTTATGCTTCCTTTCACCGCTTCGCTGACGACAATATTAATACCCGTAAAATCGGCGATGAGTTGCAACACTGCCCTGACTTGAATGTCTTGAAAGTTTAAAGAAATTCTATCATTTTTAAAACCATTGCCTTGCACAATTGCTTGCGTTTTTTGAGGTGGGTTTTTCATTTTAAAGGGATTACGTGGTTTTACTGCCACCAAGGGTTGGGGTTTAGGAACATCCAAAGCGATTTTTTCGATGGGTTTAGGCGGGCGTGCTTTAATGGATTCGATATACTGCTCAAGTGAATCAGCGGCAAAGGCCAGAGTGGGTAAAATCAGGATGAAACTCAAGACGAGCCGTGGATGATTTTTACTCATGCGGTATACCGATAAGCTTTAGCCGTAATTTTCATCGTTAACAGCCTGTCATCCAAATGCGCTTGCGAGGCAGCATGTTCGATAACAAAATCATGCCACGTGAGCATGGGGCGTAAAAACCTTGCTTGTTTTAAAAAAGTCATTAATTCGTGGTACTGCCCTAAAACAACAATGGTCATCGGCAATTCTGTATAAAAGTCATGTGAAATTTCAGGCAATGGCGCCAAGGACTCAAACATTAAATTGCACGTTTTACCCAATTTTGAAATTCCCCCAAGCATGCCTGGTAAAGAATTTTTTGAAACAAGATGAGGATTTAATTGCTCAAAGTGTTTTTTCAAATGAAGCAATTCCGTTTGGTAGGCCGCCAAGTTGCTGCTGTTATAAGATTGCACCTCAAACGCCTGCCGCAAATCATTTTCCTGCCGGTGCAAATGAGAAGATGTCATTAAATCGGTCCGAAGAATCAACCCATATTCTAAATAGGTGCTCCCCAGCAGCGCAAAAACCGTCATCAACACTTTAACCCAAGTGGGCCATCGTTTGATATTTTTTAATGGAGTGTTCATTTCGTTCTGTATTTTTTAATTTAAAATCCAAAGTAAAATAATGGTGCAACACATTATTCTTGCCAAAGGCCGTATTTACTGCCGGTAAGTC
Organism: uncultured Legionellaceae bacterium; assembly: GCA_964525945.1. GTDB lineage: Bacteria > Pseudomonadota > Gammaproteobacteria > Legionellales > Legionellaceae > CAZGKX01. Next base: position 38,462 of record CAZGKX010000003.1, on the reverse strand, counting down.
AGGTGCTCGAGCCTTGTGATAAATCATTAAATTATGCATGAAATCGGAGATACCTTGGTTGTTTGTGGCGTTGCCTGACAACACAATCTTATCCCCTCGTCGTTCAATTTTTTGAAGCGCGACCTGATCTGGAACAAGAGCCGCTAACTCATACAAAAAATTGACAGACTCCCGTTGTGAGGCGTGCAACAAATAGATTTTATGCAATCGAGAGGTCAATGTATTTCGGCTAGCGACCAACCGTTTTATGATGATTCTATTTTTTTGACATTGACGTATTTCTTGTTGCAAACGATGATTGCGCGCCACTTGTTGGCGGATATTGTTTGAGGTGCAATGATCCAGGTAAACGAGCACCAACGACGCCATAAACACTCCCGCTAAAAAAACAAACCGACAACGCTTAAAAATTTTTTCCTCGGCTTTTTCTCGCCATGGTAATAAATTTATAGTGTTCAACATGCTCGTAACGCCAGTCCACAAGCAATTAATAACATGGGCGCATCCTGCATTAATTTTTCACGGTCGAGATGATTTGCAACCTGCAGCGCTTTCAATGGATTTAAAATGGATGTGGGAATTTGGAAAAATTGTTCTGATTTCTGCACCAAATACGGCACACGCGCTAAATCACCCGCCAACCATAATTTATGAAACGAGCGGTCATGCGCTACGGCGAAATAAAGTTGTAAAAGATGGTTCAATTGCAACAAAATAAAATCATGCAATTGGGTTAAAAAATCCTCGTAAAGCATGGGATACTCTGTGAGCATGAGCACTAGATCACGCTTATCGACACCATGTTGTTGTGAGAAATTGTCCAATAACTCTTGATCAGTATTTTTTTCTTGAGAGTAAACAATGGTGTTTTTGTTCAGAACATAAAAATACATTTTATGGATATTCACATCAAAAATAACCATGTTGTTGGATTCAGCCATCAATCGACTGCATACCCGTTCAATCGCATGTGATTCTTTTTCCACCGCTTTTACAGTCAGATGCCTTTTGGTCACCAATCCCACGCGTTGTAAAACGTTTTCCGCCCGAGTGACGACAAAAACAATTTCATGGAGGGATGGGTCATGGGGCGCTGGGCCTAACGTATAAAAATCATAGAAAATTTGAGATGGATCCGTGATGTATTTACGGGATTCCATAGCCACCAGCTCTTGCACTTCGTGCGGCTTTAATGATGGATGAACATAGAGGGTTTTTTGCAAGGTTAGGACATCAGGTATCGCGAGTACTACGGAACGAGCGGCAAGGGTGTTGCTGGATAATAATTTATGAATGGCATGGGTGGCATTAAACTTACCCCCACCATCCTCTTTAACCATCGAAATGGGGAAAGCCCAACGCTCATAGCCCGTAATGCAAAAAGAATCGTCAGTATGGGTTATTTGTAAAATATTTATTGCGCTTGTTCCAATATCAATGCCCAGGACGACACCAGGCGATGGTTTAAATAATTTAAGCACGAGATCCCTCATCATAAGGCTAATGGACTTGGTGTTTTTCCATAAAACACAAAAAAAATAATAGCGTATCTTTGTTGAAAAGTGAATTGTTATTTACAGACTTGTTACGGCTGGTTAATGGTTACGATGGACGATGGTGAGGAATTTATAATACAACCATGTGAGCCACGCTTGCACTGCTTAAATGATTAAAATATAGTGTAATTGCTTCAATTATTTTGGAGGTGTTTATGCCTAGCGTGCAAGATTTACTTCATTCATTGTCACGGGTTATTTTGAATTATTGTGATTCTCCCCTGTTAACAATAAGCATCGAAGATAAACGTGAAGAAACACTTGTTTCGGAGCCCTTTACTTTTGCAGAACATAGGTTGCCTGCGGAGCAAATATTAATGGACGAGCTGGTTGCCTGTATCGCTAAATCCAATGAAAAACGTCGCCCAGTCTTAAATTATGTGTTGCATATTATTCAGAAAATCCAAGCTTTTTCTAAGCAGTCCGTACCAAGCGATAGTTCCGATCCACTCGCTCCCTCCTTGCAAGACGAAATCGCGGTGTTTTTTTGCGAATTACAAGCCCTGATTAAAACATCTCAATCAAGCACGACGACCATCCATTGCAATGGACAACAGCTGACCACCCATGGATTGAAAAAGGATATACTGGGCTTCTATCAATTGAATAGACTGGGAATGCAAATTCAAAACACATTGCTTGCTTTTCTAGATGTAAATGCTGAGACCAGTCCTACGGATCTTACGAAAAAGATTTTCAATTTTTTTCGAACTCACCAACTTCGATGCCTAACCGCGTATAATGAACAGCTAGGCATTGACGTTCAAACCCTAAAAAACACCCTGAGTCAGGTTCAGAATGAATTGCATTTGAATTATTTATCCCCCACCTGGTCTTCAGAAAAATCACCTTCTTTTTTCAATCCAGACATCACAACAAAGTACTTGGTGAACGCTAAAGAAATTAGTCATGCTACTGAGGATAATGAATTGATCACAGCGGTGGAAACCCATCAACGTCTAACCCAACAAATTGAACACCTTAAGGAAAAAATTCAAACCACAAAAGCACGCATCAACGCTGGCCGACAACCCAAAGCAGTGCAGCAACCTGTCACCACATCCAGCACAACGGCTGCCATTGTAGAATCCAAGACGGAGGCTGAGCATCGTTATGGGGTCTCAAAAATTGGCACGTTATTTGCCTCAGCCCTTGACTATTTGGGAGAGAGTTTAACCGTGGCCGATGGCAATTCAGCAACCCAGATGGATAAAAATGAGCCATTTTATTGGTACGAGTATTAACATTAGGGGTGAAACCAATGCGTCTTGAAAACCTGCTGAAAACCTTGCATGATGTGATCGTCGCTTACCATCGTATCAAATACCCTTCTTCCGCCGTAAAATTAGCGGTTGATCCGACCTGCGTGGAAACAGATGCATTTGTGCAAGTGGAACTGCCCACTGCACCCGATCAATTGCAAATGTTAATTCAAGACGTGATTTAAGAATGAGCCTAAACGCGAATCATTGCTTCAATATTTATTCGATACGATGCAATTGCTTAAAAACGTTCTCGCCGATGCCACTGTACCGGATCACAGTGCGCTAACTCATCTTAAAGAAAGCCTGGTCATCTTTGTATTAAATATGCAGCAATTGCTTGATACAAAATTTCCCCGTACCATCTCTATTTATAAAAATGGCACAGAGATTAAAATTTTCGGCTTTATCAATGAACTGCAGGATGGGGGTGGCATTTGTAAATCGGGCACCTTGATCAAGGATAAATTATTCCCTCTGCTTTTTCCTTACACTCCATTGCCCGCCCATGTTACGGAAACTCAAATCAAACAAATTTTCGACGATATTTTTCATGAATACTTATACCCGTTGATCGCAAACGAAAACGCTTATTTGCGCCAAACGAATGCCATTCTGCAGCAAAAAATTACCGCTGTCACAAAACCCGCGCCCCTTGCGATAATGGGAGCAAGCAAGTTTAACATCCTTGCAAAATTTGGTTTGTTCCCCTTCAATTACCCAACATTCCCTCATCAGGCAGAGCAAAATGACATTGAACCCATGGGAGAATACGACAGTGACAACGATTTCCCACTGAAAAATGCATCAGATCATTCGCTAAATGAACTAAAATAACGGTATAATCAACGATTATTTTTTTAACAGCATTCACTCGACATGAAAATAACATATTTTTGGCGCAAAGGCCTGTGGGCTTTAGTCAGTTTATTTTTTCTATTGCTGGTATGCGTCACCTTGCTTTATTTATACGCGTCAAGCCAATTGCCCAATGTGGAATCGTTAAAAACCGTGCACTTGCAAGTGCCTTTGCGCATCTACAGCCAAGAAGGATTGCTCATTCAAGAATACGGTGAAAAACGTCGCATTCCACTCACCTATGAACAAATTCCGCAGACACTCGTCCGAGCGTTGTTGGCAACAGAAGATCAACGTTTTTTTGACCACCCAGGTGTTGACGTATTTGGTTTAGCACGCGCCACCGTTCGCATGATCAAAACAGGCACAAAATCGCAAGGTGGCAGCACGATCACCATGCAGGTTGCAAGAAACTTTTTTCTGAATCGCAAGAAAACATTTTTACGTAAATTCAATGAAATCATGTTGGCCATTAAAATTGATCGTGAATTAAGCAAAGAAAAAATTCTTGAGCTGTATTTAAATAAAATTTATTTGGGTAACCGTGCATACGGTGTTGGCGCTGCGGCGAAAATTTATTATGGCAAGCCGCTGCAAGAATTAAACATTGCTCAACTGGCCATGATCGCTGGCTTGCCTCAAGCACCTTCTACTCAAAATCCAATTGCGAATGCCACTGCCGCCAAAAAGCGACGCGATCACGTGCTTGAGCGTTTGTTGGAAGAAAAATACATCACCGCCGCCCAATACCAAGAAGCCATTCATGAACCTATCACCGAATTTTATCATGGCACAAATTTGGAGGTCAGCGCACCTTATGTTGCAGAGATGATCCGCCAATCACTTTATGATCATTTCGGCTCCGAAGCGTATACCAAAGGTTACAAAGTTTACACCACCATCAAAGGCCCTTTGCAAAATACAGCCAATCAAATTGTTGAAGACAATTTAGTGGCCTATGATCGCCGCCATGGCTATCGAGGCCCTGTGGCAACGATCGATCCGATGGATTTAGACTCCCCTTCTAAACGCCTAGCTGCATTGCGCACCCACCCTGTTGTCAATGATTTACAACCTGCCGTGATTGTCAATGTCGCAGAACGAGAAGCAACAGCCATTACGGACAACGACCAAACCATTTCGATCCCTTGGCAAGGTTTGTCTTGGGCTAGGCCCGCCTTAAAAAAAGGCTGGGTCGGGAAAGCACCTACTCAAGCCAAGCAAGTGGTCTCCCCTGGCGATGTTGTTTATGTCAGGCTCCACGATAATCAATGGCAATTAACGCAAATCCCACAAGTGGAAGCAGCTCTTGTGGCTTTAAACCCCAACAATGGCGCCATTGAATCATTGGTCGGTGGATTTAATTTTCAGAAAAGCAAGTTTAACCGCGTAACACAATCAAGCCGACAACCCGGATCAAGCTTTAAACCGTTTGTCTATGCCGCAGCACTTAATAAAGGCTATACACTGGCAACATTGGTCAATGACGCACCCATCGTCGTCGATGACCCCAGTCAAGCCAATCTATGGCGGCCACACAACGATAATCTTAAATTTAATGGTCCTACACGTTTAAAAGAAGCGTTGATCAGCTCTCGTAACTTGGTGTCCATTCGGATTCTTGATGACATTGGTATTAATTACGCCATTGATTTTGTCAGTCAATTTGGTTTTCGCAAAGCCGATCTCCCCCACACCTTATCGTTAGCGCTCGGTAGTTTGTCGGTGAGCCCCATGGATCTTACTGCAGCGTATGCTGTTTTTGCCAATGGCGGTTATAAAATTGAACCTTTCCTCATCGACCATATCACCAACGCCGATGGTCAAGTGTTGCTGCAAGCCAAAGCCACCAACGTAAATCATGCAAACACCAACAACCAAGATCCCGATTTAACCGCACCTCGCGTTATTCCAGCGAACATTGCTTTTTTAATGAACTCAGCCCTCATGGGTGTGATTCAGCATGGTACAGCACACGAAGCAACTGTTCTTAACCGGAAAGACATTGCCGGTAAGACCGGGACAACCAACGAACAGGTGGATGCCTGGTTTGCTGGCTATAATCCCGATTTAGTGGTCACCACCTGGGTTGGCTATGACACGCCTCATCCCTTGCATGAGTACGCAGCTCGCTTAGCCCTACCCTTGTGGATTGATTTCATGAAAGTTGCTTTAAAAGGCAAGCCAGAACGCGAAATGAAACAACCGGACGATGTGGTTACTGTAAAAATAAATCCCATGAGCGGTTTGCTGGCAAAGCCCAATCAAACAAATGCCATAACTGAATATTTTCGCGAATCGGATGTGCCAATGGCAGATGACACACCATCCAGTGAATTAGGAAGTGCTGCAGGAGCGGACAGCCAAGAAAATTTATTTTGATGGGTTGTATTGAAATTTCGGATTAAGCTATAGTGGTTAACTTAGGGTCTGTCGACAGATCCTAATTTCATTTGCTCAAGTCGAGCCACAGGACGGTGACATGACCTGCATTAAATTATGCTTAAACTGGAAGGTGCGTAATTAACAGTGCCGCGTTTCGATTTTTTATTAAAATTCCTGTCTTTGTGTGCTTTTGCTTGTTGTTCGCTTGCCGTATTGAACTAAAGGCCAATGAGCAAACCAAAAACCTGCAGCCCACTCCCTCCATGCAACATGATCTTCAAACAGCGTTGCAGAAGAAATTTTTTGCACAAGGTCATTGGCCCGATAAACAATGGTGGCTCGTCTATCAATCGCCACAGTTGAACAAACTTGTCCATCAAGCACTCACTACAAACCCTTCATTGCAAGCAGTGCAGCACCGGGTTAATGTGGCAAAACAAGAAGCCGTTGTCGTCCGCTCAGCCTTA
>CAZGKX010000003.1:3195-31924 GCA_964525945.1 uncultured Legionellaceae bacterium | reverse complement strand
TTTGGTGTTTTTTAATGGCAGTGACCAGCAACTATACACCAGCCAAAATGGCTTATACCGCGCCTTGAATGCGGATTTTCCTTTGCATGCCTACCTTCTCGATTTATCACTGTCATTCACGTACGATTTTGATTTTTGGGGAAGAAATCGCAATCTGTTTTACGCGGCTATTGGTAAAAAACGTGCATTGCAAGCCGAGGCAGCCAATGTTCAACTCATTGTCACCACCGCGTTAGCACAAGCTTATTTTGCCTACGTGACCAATTGCAAACGCGAAAAACTTTATCGGGAGTTGGTGGTGGTTCGTGCTCGCCTTGATAAATTAGACAAGTTGCTGGTTAAAAAGGGATTGTCGTCAGTCTTGTCACCCTTGCTTTCAGAGGAAAATGTGAATGAAGCCAAAAAACAATTATTAAGTGTCCAAGAAGAATGTGCGGTGGACAGGCATTTAATTAATATTCTAGCGGGCCGCAGCCCTGATACACCCATTCCTTTATCACAGCTTCCGAACTTGCCTACCACGCTGATCATTCCCAACACCTTGTCATTGGATTTGTTAGCAAGAAGGCCCGATTTAATGGCACAAATATGGCGAGCAAAAGCATTGGCCTTTAAAACAGGGGCTGCCCAAGCTGATTTTTACCCCGATGTAAACATTATGGGGCTCGCTGGCTTGCAAAGCACCGCTTGGACTAAATTGTTTGCAACCACCAGTGCCACTGGACTTATTCGCCCCGCTGTTAGCTTACCTATTTTCACTGCAGGTGCTATTCGTGCCAATGTACGATCAAAAAAGGCAGAGTTTGATGAGGCTATTGCCGATTACAATGCATTGCTTTTAAGAAGCACGCAAGAAGTGTTGGATAATGTGGCTTTTGCAAAATCCGTTTATCAACAAAAAGTTCAACAAAAGACGATTGTCGATTCAGCAAAAAAACGTTATCAATTGACCCGGTTACGAGCCAGAAATGGCTTGGACAGTCAATTTAATACCGATTATTTACTTGAAAAAGTCATTGAAAAAGAATTGGATGATGTTTTATTGCTTTATAATCAATACCTTGCTTCAGTAAAACTCATTAAAGCGTTGGGCGGAGGCTACTGCCAAACATTAGTGCCTTTAAAAAAATTACAGGATAAAGTTGCATGATCACTCACACAGCAACCCCATTCAATACGATGAATAGAGCATGAACGATGACTGAACGCACAACACGTAATTATTGGATAGGAGGAGCATGCATCCTCTTACTGATTTTTCTCATTTGGTTTTTTGTCTGGCGACTGCAAGTCTATACCAACGATGCGTATGTCCAAGGCAATCAAATTTACATCACAGCTCTGCATGAAGGCTTTGTTGAATCCATTTTGACCGACGACAGTTTTTTGGTCAAAAAGGGGCAACTGATCATCAAATTGGATGAGACAGATGCACGCATCGCATTGAAAAAAGCTGAAAAAGAATTGGGGCGAGTGGTTCGAGAAATATGCCAGGCTTTTCACAACGTTTTTGTGCTTGAGGCAGAAATAGGGATTCAAAAAGCAAAATTACTCAAAGCCGAGCAAGATTATAAACATCGCAAAGGCGTGATCGGCGCGCAAGGCGTATCTTTAGAGGATTTTCAGCATGCACAAGATGATTTGCAAGCCAGTATTTCAGCGTTGAAACGAACCCAAAACAGTTATCACCAAGCCATCGCTTTTATCCAAGGCACCACGATACACAACCATCCGTCCGTTCAAGAAGCAGCGCAGCGTGTACGCAATGCTTGGGTGCGGTTATACCGCTGCAACATTTATGCTCCCGCCGATGGTTTGGTCGCACAACGTACCATCCAAGTCGGGATGTGGGTAAAGCCTGATAAACCGTTGATGAGTGTTATTCCATTGGATCAAATTTGGGTGAACGCCAACTACAAAGAAACCCAACTCAAACATGTTCGCATCGGTCAACCCGCAAAAGTAACTTCAGATTTGTACGGTGATGGGGTCGTTTTTCATGGCAAAGTGGTTGGTTTGCCTGGCGGAGCGGGTAATGTTTTCAGTTTATTGCCCCCTCAAAATTTATCAGGAAATTGGATTAAAATCGTGCAAAGATTGCCGGTTCGAATTGCTTTAGAGGCCAAGGAATTAAAAACACACCCTTTACGCCTGGGATTATCCATGGAAGTCAGAACCGATATTTCCCACCAGTCAGGCCGATTGGTTCCTGTCTCTTCCAAAGGATCCCCAAATTACATAACGTCGATTTTTCAGGATGAAGAGTTAGGAGACGCCATGTTGATAGAAAATATCATTACCGCTAATTTGGATCCAAACCTCAAGCAATATGCCTCAAATCCTTATCGTTTGCAGCAACAATCGGTCAATTGATATGGTGCTTTACGGGGTATTGCTAGCGCTGTTCATGATCATGTTCAACATGACAGTCACCCTCATTGGCGGTTTGAACATGGTGAGTGAATTGGGTGGAAGTTTAGACATTCTTTGTTATGGCGTTAGCTTTTATTGCATTGGCAACGCGCTGGGAATTCCTTTGGGAAAACCGGCAATGACATGCTTTTCTCAAAGCCAATTATTCATCTTTTGTTTACTAGGAACCGTGTTATCCTCCATTGGATGCTCCCAATCTTCCAATTTTGCCTTGTTTATTTTATTTCGTGGGCTGGAAGGGTTAGCGGCAGGACCATTGCTCATCCTTATCACCACGTATTATATTCCAAAAGTCAGTGGAGGAAATTCGCAACGCGCCAAAACATTACTCGTGATTTGTTTTGCTGTTGCACCTTTGTTCGGCGCCTCAATCGGCGGCGTGATTGGCTTTAATTACAATTGGCGTATGTTGTTTTACGGATCAACCCTGATCAATGGTCTTTTAAGCATTTATTTGGGGTACTGTCTCCCGTCGTACAATACCCCTACCCTGCCCTGGTCATTCGATAAATTAGAATATTTTTTTTACTTTGTAGGTGTGTTATTTATCAGCTCTGCCTTGGTAACAGGGCAACAATTTGACTGGTTACGCTCACCAGGTATTACCTGGCTCCTCTCGGTAGGCAGCATAAGCATGGTGTGCTTTTTGCTGCGTAATCGATGTTGGTCGCAATACCCCATCATTGATTTTAATATGCTTAAAAAACCCTATATTAGCCTCAGCGCAGTCATTGTCGCGCTGCTGTTCTCTGCTTATTTTGGTAGCGTTTCCTTGATTGCGGCATGGTTGTTTTTTGATGTCAATTACACCCCAGATTGGATCGCTTTGCTGATGATCATCATGGCACTGGGCATGGTCGTGCGTTTGTTTTTTACGTTTCATAAATTTGACCCTCGGTTTCCCATTGCCGCGGCTGTCATTTTTTTCATCCTTTGTTGTTTTTATTCATCAGGGTTTAACTGGGACATTGATTTTACCCGAATCGCTCTCGCACGGCTCTTGCTTGGTTTGGTCATACCTATCTTTTTACCGCCGTTATTGCAAACGATGCGGTACAAATTAACCGGGCAAATGTTAGTGGAGTCGGTTAGTTTTTTTCACATCATTCGCACTGTTTCAACCGCCTTGGGTGTTGGGTTATACCATATACTCTGGCAGCGCCGTGAAGTGTTTTACCATTTACGCTTGGGTGGTGCCCTCACGTCGTTTTCTGAAATCACCCAACAATTTTTAGCCCGTGCCAAACAATTTAATCTGTCCGATGAAGCCGCCTTTGCGCAGCTGAACGCGTATTTGGACGAACAATCTGCTTCTTTGGCCTTGAACGATTGTTTTTATGCGATTGGTTGGCTGATGATCGTCATCTTATTGGGTATTCTCATAACGTTCTTTTTTAAACTGCGCATTTAGCTCACTGATTAATTTGCAGGATTTATGGATTTTTTTTTACCTAAGGGCCAAACTTAATTATGCTTTGTTCACAAGGTTGAATTTATGTCCAATTCACTGCAATCAGTGTTAAACGAATCGAGCGATACATTTCATACTTTGTATGGCCAATACGCCCTTCACAATTTAAAACCCATTGAACATATTGTTATTTATTTAGATGGGGAATTATTGCTTTTAAAAAAATCTGCATGGGATTATCAAGAAATAAAAAGAGCATCAACCGCGGCCACCGACCCAATGTATAACCTTGAAAAAATTATTGCTCACTACAGTGTACTGGTGGATGCCATATACGACGCTCTTCATAAACAAACCATGCCCAAAGACGACGTGGCAAAACACATTCATCATTTAATTGCAGAGTTAAATAAGATCAGTAGCCATCGAGATTTTTTGAAACCTCACCATCGCGAAGGCATTCAATTAACATTAAACGCCTTGCAACAAGTTGCCCGTTGTCCTGCCCAAGACTATGAGCATATTCACCACACGTTTTTAAAAGACATTGCGTTACTCAATCAGAATTGTTGTACGCAAGCGGCTGATCTGCAATTGCTGAGCATGCACCAAATTTTGCGTGATTTTTTGAGTCTCGGTGTCAATTTACACACCACGTATACCATACTCATGGGGGCAGCAGGACCACGTCAAGATTATCTTAAACACCAATTTTTTCAAAAATTGTACAACGACAATCACATTCAACCGTCCAACAGCGCCGGCATCTATTATGCTGAAGTATTGCCAGAAAACATCCACAGCACACCGCAAGACTATTTAATCATGGGACTGGCTCGGTATTTATTTAACCATGGGGTCGGTGAACGGTTGTTGAACGATCAAAATGCGATGTACAGTGATGTTTTAGGCGACGCGGCTAAAAAACATTTAACGAAACAAAACTATCAATCGGACACAGGAAAAACATCCAAATGCCCCTATCGACCACGCAGCTGATTTACTTTGGCACGCGCATTAAGCTACGCTATGCCGGGCACGCTGCGCTTTGCCCGACCTACGATACCATGTCGACAAATCAAAGCGCAGCGTGCACACCAAACGGTGCTCATTGGTTTGGGATAAAAAAGCACGATGTTTAAATTTTATACTATACTGTAAGTGTATTTAAAACATAAAACAAAAGGGCTTCCATGTTGTATAAACTGATTTTTAATTATGTTCGCGTGAAAATTTTACACATGATTTTAAAGCAAGTCATGGGCAGCAAGTTTGTAAAATCTAAAAACATGAACGCGATGAATATTCTAAGTTATGGCCTAGAGTTTCTGGCAACGTTGTATTTGAATGGACGCGGCCGTAAAGCAAAATAAAACCCACTATTCCCATAGCACGGAGTAATGGTATTTACACCAGCGTAATTCGGCAATGCTACCTCTTGAGACGGCTATAACACCTGCGGGCGTGCCTGTAAAAACGATGTCGCCTGCTTTAAGCTCAAGGTAATTTTTTCCCACACAGACAATTTTATCGACGGTCATGATGGAGACACTCGTAAATGGAAATCAATCAAAAAGTTCTAATACTTTTTCCGGAGGGCGGCCAATCCTAGCTTGGCCATTAAACGTGACGATGGGGCGTTGCATAAGCACCGGGTCTTTAACCATGGCATGTAAAATTTGAATTTCATCCTGCATCGATAAACCTAACGTTTTAAAAATGGGCTCGTCCGTACGCACAAAATCGTTAAAAGAAAAATGAGCGCGCAAAGCCTTTAATTGCTCAATGTCTAAAGGATTTTTGAGGTATTCAACCACAACAAGATCAATACCTCTGTTTTGCAACAAGGCCAATGTTTCTCTTGATTTAGAACAACGTGGATTATGATAAATAATGGACTTCATAAGCATTCACCCCTCCATTGGGGATCTTAAACGGAAATTATAACAGAGGTTAAAAATAACATGAATAAAATGCTAGGGCATACCATGCTTCATTTTGGTGATTTTATGAGACCCTCAACCATTTTCACATGAAAATTTACCGATTTTCAGATATCATTACTTTTTTGAATTCAGGAGCTGATAATGATTGTAGGGCGTGATAGTTTAGCAACGCAATTGCCTTTGCAAGTAAACGGTAAAACATACCATTACTATAGCCTTAAAGAAGCGGAACGAAAACATTTCAAAGGCATCCATCGCCTGCCTTATTCCCTCAAAGTCTTGTTTGAAAATTTATTACGATTTGAAGATGGGGATACCGTTACCACGGCTGATATCCAAGCCATGGCGGATTGGCTGGAATCCAAAACATCCAACCATGAAATTGCTTATCGACCAACACGTGTGTTGATGCAAGATTTTACCGGCGTTCCCGCGGTCGTGGATTTAGCAGCAATGCGCACCGCATTGGCCAAAATGGGGGGTAATCCTGAAAAAATATCGCCACTCTCGCCCGTTGATCTTGTGATTGATCATTCCATTATGGTTGATAAATTTGCCACCAACGACTCCATGCGGGTGAACACCACCATCGAAATGCAACGCAACAACGAACGCTATGAGTTTTTACGGTGGGGGCAAAAAGCATTTGCAAACTTCCAAGTTGTACCCCCAGGCACAGGCATTTGCCACCAAGTAAATCTGGAGTATTTGGGTAAAACAGTTTGGAGCAGTGAACATGATGGCGTCACTTACGCCTACCCCGATACACTCGTCGGCACGGATTCACACACCACCATGATCAATGGTTTAGGTATTTTAGGCTGGGGTGTGGGTGGCATTGAAGCAGAAGCCGCCATGTTGGGTCAACCTGTTTCCATGCTCATTCCCGAAGTCATTGGCTTTAAATTAATAGGGAAATTAAAAGAAGGCATTACGGCCACGGATCTTGTTTTAACGGTCACGCAAATGCTGCGTAAAAAAGGGGTGGTCGGCAAGTTCGTGGAATTTTATGGCCCGGGTCTGGCTGAATTGCCGTTGGCTGATCGCGCCACCATTTCCAATATGGCACCAGAGTATGGCGCCACCTGTGGATTTTTCCCCGTTGACCAAGAAACATTGCGCTACCTGCAACTGACGGGGCGCGATGAACAAACCATCTCATTGGTCGAGGCATATAGCAAAGCACAAGGTTTTTGGTACGACAAAGATGCTGAAGATCCAATTTTTACCGATATGTTGTCCTTGGATTTAACCACCGTCGAACCCTCATTGGCAGGGCCTAAACGTCCTCAGGATAAAGTGAATCTGCAAACGCTTCCCATTGAATTTTCCGCATGCCTGAAACAATTCAATAAAGAGCACGAAGCGCACCAAGCCTTTCCCGTCAAGAACCATGACTTCGCATTGCATCACGGTGATGTGGTTATCGCCGCCATAACAAGTTGTACCAACACGTCCAACCCTAGCGTGTTAATGGCAGCAGGCCTGGTGGCTAAAAAAGCCCTGGAAAAAGGTTTGCAGCGCAAACCATGGGTTAAATCTTCTTTGGCCCCAGGCTCAAAAGTAGTGACGGATTATTTAAAATACGCAGGGCTTCAAACCTACCTTGATCAATTGGGGTTTAACTTGGTCGGTTATGGTTGCACCACGTGCATTGGTAATTCAGGTCCTTTGCCCGATGCCATTGCAGACACTGTTGCAGACAATGAATTGCTGGTTTGCTCTGTGCTGTCCGGGAATCGAAATTTTGAAGGACGCGTCCACCCTCAAGTTCGCGCCAACTGGCTGGCTTCCCCCCCATTGGTGGTTGCATACGCCCTGACAGGCACGACCCAAATTGATTTATCGAAAGAGCCCATTGGCCAAGATCAACAAGGCAATGATGTGTATTTGAAAGACATTTGGCCTTCCAATATCGAAGTTGCTGCTGAAGTTGCTAAAGTAAATGGCAATATGTTTAGAAAAGAATACGCGGAGGTTTTTCTTGGCGATGCTGATTGGCAAGCCATTCAGACCAGCGAAGGCAAAACCTACCAATGGAATGAAGACTCCACGTATATACAGCACCCGCCTTTTTTCCAAAATTTAAAACCAACACCGGAAGCTATTAAACCTGTCCATAATGCCTATGTATTGGCTTTGTTGGGCGACTCCATAACCACAGACCATATTTCACCCGCAGGCTCCATCAAAGCCAACTCGCCAGCTGGTGTGTATTTAAAATCAAAAGGCGTAACGGAAGCTGATTTTAATTCTTATGGTTCGCGCCGCGGTAACCACGAAGTCATGATGCGTGGCACATTTGCCAATATCCGTATTCGCAATGAAATGACCCCGGATGTTGAAGGCGGATTTACGCGCCATGTACCCACGGGCCAAGTCATGTCAATTTACGATGCTGCCATGTTGTATCAAAAAGAGCATCAAGAGTTGGTGGTGATTGCAGGCAAGGAATACGGGACAGGATCTTCAAGGGATTGGGCTGCCAAAGGCACCAATTTATTAGGCGTGAAAGCGGTTATCACCGAAAGTTATGAACGCATACATCGGTCAAATTTGATTGGCATGGGTGTATTGCCGTTGCAATTTCCAGAAGGCATGACCAGAAATACCTTGCTGTTGGACGGTAACGAGCGCATCAGCATTGCGATCAACGATGCATTGAAGCCTGGCGCAATGGTGCCTGTGACGATCGTGTGTGCGGATGGACGGCAGCACGACATCGACGTGATTTGCCGCATCGATACGGCCAATGAACTTGAATATTATCGGCATGGTGGTATTTTGCAATATGTTTTGCGCCAAATGAAATGATGTGAGGGATGCCCCCGCAGGCATGGTCTTCCAATTGGTCTTAAGTTTTACTTGACTCAATAAGATGTCTACGTACCACGGCTTGTCCGCAGGACATAGGATGTGAGTGTCAAGCAAAACTTAAAGCTAATGGAAGGGGATGGTCATGCAGGGGCCAAACCTACCTTGCATGCTTGGAGTTTTGGCTTGCTATTCATCTTTAAGGATTTGACGTGCATACATCCAAACGAGTCTTAAGTGTATTTTCACTGGTCATGATCAATGTTATCGCGGTCGATAGTTTAAGAACCTTGCCCATCACAGCAAAGTTAGGCCTCAGTTTGGTTTCGTATTACCTGCTTGCCGCGTTTATCTTTTTTATTCCAGTAGCGCTGGTTGCGGCTGAATTAGCTACAGCCTACCCTAACACCGGGGGCATTTATGTTTGGGTTCGAGAAGCTTTTGGACGACGTGCTGCTTTCATCACCATTTGGTTGCAATGGATTTATAATGTCGTTTGGTATCCAACCATTTTAGCCTTTATTGCAGCAACCCTTGCTTACCTGTTTGCCCCGGCTTTGGCAAACAATAAATTATTTTTGCTAACAACCATTATTTCTCTCTTTTGGATATTTACTTTATTAAATTGTTTTGGGATGAAAATTTCCAGTATCGTCAGTACGATCGGCGCGCTGTGTGGTACCTTGTTGCCGATGATAGGGGTAGCCATATTGGGGGTCGTGTGGTTATTCCAAGGCCGCCCGCTTCAAATAAACCCTGCTAGCTCTTTGTTGCCTGATTTTAGTTCATTGGGTAATTTATCATTGTTTTTATCCGTGTTGTTCGGTTTACTCGGCATGGAAATGTCCGCCGTGCATGCTGAGGAAGTAAAAAATCCTCAGCGTGATTACCCCAAAGCACTTTTGTATTCAACCATTATTATTTTCTCCACGCTCGTGCTTGGATCCTTGGCCATCGTTATCGTGATACCCGCCGATACGCTCAGTGTGGTGTCTGGATTAATTGATGCTTACGCTGTTTTTTTTAATGCTTACCACATGCCATGGATGACACCTCTTACAGCGGCTTGCATTATTATTGGGGGTTTAAGTGGAGTTTCAGCCTGGATCATCGGACCCACCAAAGGACTGTTGGTGTCAGCACGGGATGGCTGTCTCCCAAAACCCTTTGCTTATGTCAATCGATTTGGAGCCCCCACGTTTATTTTAATTGTTCAAGCCGTTATTTTTACGTTATTAAGCTCAGTGTTTATTCTGGTGGATACCATCAACGCAGCTTATTGGATCTTGAGCGATATGTGCGGGCAGTTGGCCTTGTTGGTGTATGTTTTTATGTTTTCAGCTGCAATTAAATTACGCTACAGTCAGCCAGAAAAACCGCGGGCTTATAAAATCCCCGGTGGATCACTTGGCATATGGTTGGTTGCTGGAACAGGGTTGTTATGTTGTGTGGCCACAATCCTGCTTGGCTTTATTCCACCCACGCAAATTCCGATTGATAATGTCGTTTTTTTTGAAGCTTGCCTTGTAGGCGCCCTGGTTCTTTTCGTGGTATTGCCGTGGTACATGGCCAAGCGCAACGAACGCGTGGCCTTGTAATTCGTCCTATACCAACAAGGCATGTCTTAGGGATTCCAACTCTAACAATTTGTTGGTCGAGCGGGTATTGGTTTGGAAGAAAAACCGTTGGCCACTTGTTTGGTAAAGTGTTGCCATGCCGACCGCTAAATAACCAACGCCAACCGTTAACAGAAATAAGCTGAGATGGGTAAAAACATTTTTTGCCCAGTGCCGATGGTTGGCCAATTCCGATTTTTTGGCCGTGTCGAACGCATTGTTCCATGTTTCATATAGCTCGTCCCTGTCGTCGGGTTGACTGCCCGCCTTTCGATAAATATCGAAGGCATCTTTTAAAGACGCATGCAAGGTGGTTGCTGCTACAATAGCTTGGGCATGAAGTGGGTTGGTGGGTTGAAAAGAATGCATTAAATTGGCCACTTCCAATAATAAAAAAGCCATAACAGCATCCACATGATCGTCATCCATGAGTCGAGTGAAGATGCTTTTTATTTGGGCAGCACTGCGGGTGTTGAGCAATTCTTCATCGTCCTCAATACCTGCTGCATGCAACAACAACGTTTGCAACATATCCATGTTATTGTTCTGAATAGCGATATCAAAAACCGTGCGACCCTTGTTGTTTTCCAACGTTAAATCAGCCTTACTGTCCAACAACACCTGCACCACATCTTTATTGTTGTAGCGCACAGCATGCATCACTGCTGTTTCATGATTACAATCACTATGATCAAGTGACGCACCACTTGCTATTAAACGAGTGACAATACCAACATCCCCATATCTACTGGCCATAATAAGTGCAGTTTGTTTGTTTTTATCTTCTTGATCGACCTTGCAACCGTGATTTAGCAATGTATCGATCACCGGGGAATAGGCTTTTTTTGCCGCAGCGATCAGTAATTTATCTTGATCAAGCCGTCGAATTAGGCGCGGAGTCTTGGTCAAAATATCTTGCAATGTTGTTGCATCACCAGCGTTTATAGCAGCGACAAGCGGAACCAGTAGTTTATTATTCTCTGTGGCGAAATCCACTTTGTTTTGATTTGTATCGTTTTGTTGATCGCGTAACGTATAGATACGTAAACTCTTTGCGGCAGCATCATAAATAAAAATGGGGCAATCGATATTGAGCTTGGCCTTTAATTCTTGTTGACGTTGTCTGGCCTCGGTTCTATTGGTTGAGCTATCACCTGAAATAAAAACACCTAGAATGGATTCCCTGGACAATTTTGCTAACACTTCATTGTTGACGGAAAATAAACCAGGCGCCTGATCAACATGGTCTCTAAAAGCCTGGCGATCCGTCATTAAATTGCTGCCTACGTTGTTTTGATAAGACCGCACCGACCAATAACTTCCCACCCATTCTCGACCCACAGTTGCGGCATTTTGCCTAAACATGGCACGGACATCGCATTTATTTTCGTCAAACAACAAGCCAACACCGTCCGTAAATAAACGGGTGTGCAAATGTTTTGATAAAGCAGAGGTCGATTGTTTTTTGGTATGAGTAAACACTGTTTTTTGACGTCGTTTATGCTGGTATGGAATGATTTGGTTGGTTCTTAAATCCAATTTATGGGTAGCCTGAGTAGGTTTTGCCACCCGCAATGCTGGACGTTGTCTATAATCACTGATTTGCTGCATAAAACCACGCCAATCGGCGATCATCTTAACCAATGTTTGGTTTTTTTGAACCAAGGTGTGGTAGTCAATGGCCGTTGGCAATAAATCTTGGTTATAATCATCGTAATCCAGGCTAAAACCACAAGTCACCAAATTGGCTCGCATCAAATCATGCGAAATTTGATGACCTATATGTTGAATGGGAGCTTGTTGAATAAATTGATTATAATCATACACGCTACGAAAACCCTCCTCCCATAGAAGGCGGGCAATGGTTTCTTCGTCTTGTGTCAAATCAATTTTAGTGTTGTTCGCAGTGTACATGTCATTTGCCATGATTTATTTCCTAGTTGATCATTTTTTATCAGTGACTATTTCATAAATCCATTTAAAACATTGGTCTGATAGGAAGCCGGACGGACGCGCAAGTTGTAGTCACCCCAACCATGCCCCGTGGCCCAAATTGTCCATCCCAGAAACCCATACGCTTTGGATGTTTTTCCGCGTATAGCCGAAGAATTGTATTTTAAATACGACATAAATTGGTTGAGCGGCTCGCGGCAACTGCTGGCATTTCGACCCGTACCAAATTCGGTGACCATTGCTTGCAGTTGATTCTGCATCAAATAATCGGTAAATGCATCCAGATTAAAGCCATTGGCGCCTGTGGTGGTTAAGTCTTGCTGGCAATCATCGTGCGTACCACTGTAATCACTATCAAGGTATTGGTGAACATTTATAACAATTTTGGACAAATCAGTCACCCCTGCATTTACAAAATTATCGCGGCTAAACAGCGTGGCATTGGTATATGTTTGTCCATCTCCACCCGTCCATTGATCCGTTGCCCAGGAATGCAATCCCGACCAATTATTGCCTTCCACCAAAATATACCCGGCAAATTGTTTATTACGCAACAATTTGATCAGTGATGTTTGTATGGTGAACACCTTGTCATCGGGCACGCCCACGGGCTCATTCATTAAATCCAACATCAGGTAATTTTTATCGATCAAAGGATCATTTTTCATTTGGTCAAACAACTGCCCCCATACCGATTGGTAAGCTTTTTCATCCGTGATCAATTGGCCATCGGGACAAGGTCCGTAGCCGCTACAACCCGAATATTGTTCCCCAAATTTCGAGTAACGCATGTACGCATGCAAATCCACAATGGTGTAGACTTTTGCGTGGGTTAACGTTTGCAAAAGGGGTTTAACATAACTGTCGTAATAAGCTCTGTTCAAAGTGCCAACCCCAGGGCCTTCTAATTGCAAATAACCCCAGCTAACGGGGACACGAACCGCGTTCATGCCACCATCGATAAACGTTTGGGTGTCTTTTAAATCAGACGCGGTGGAATTGCTATCCGCTAAAGATAAATTTGGAATGACCACTGGATCAATCATTTTACTGAATTCTAAGCCGGATAAGTTAACGCCGGCAAACAACCAGTTATTGCCAGCTCGGGCTGGCGTCATCGAGAAGTTAGCATCGATTGGGGTGTAGGTGATATTACCACTCACCTTGCCCGAGCTATCAATGCTACGATTTGTATACACAACGTGAACACCCTCTGGAGGTGAATAACTGCTGATGGAATTATTCCCCGAACTGCTCAAATTAAATCCTAAGTAGCCTAAATAACTGTTGTCATAACCGCAACCACCAAAACGAACCGTTGCACCTACATAGTATGGATTACCAGCGGCTTGATTCGCATCGCCTGATTCACCAGGGGCAAGTTTTAAGGTGACCTGTCCTGAACCATTTTGAACACACAGGAAAGGTTTAACGGCGCCATTAAGGCCAACACCTTGGATGTTGTTCGTCAATTGTGCACCATGGCTTAGGCTGGGTAGAAAAAAAATCAAAGCAAGCAGTTTATTCATAATTTACCCCGTGGGATACAGGTCATGAATAATATCAGAACAGCACCCTATGATCAAGTTTTAAACACAAAGGGTTTTTGAAAATCAAAATCGCGTGTTTATGAGCAATAATGTATGTTTTTATAACTTGTAGGCATAAAAATTGGCCAAGAAGGGCTCTCCGCTGTCACCAAGATGGACTTGCGCTAACGATGATAAGCGCAAGGTTACCTCATTCTTTTTGAAACGCTACATGGACTCGTCGGGCAACGACATCAAACTTGCGTTGCCGCCGGCTGCAGTGGTGTCCACTGTAAATGTTCGCTCATGGCATAACCGCTGCAGATACAAAGGGCCGCCTGCTTTAGGCCCTGTCCCGGAAAGTCCCTCACCACCAAAGGGTTGCAGCCCCACCACAGCGCCAATCATGTTTCGATTCACGTAACAATTGCCAACATGCACGTGTTTGCGAATATACTCAACCGTGTGATTAATGCGGCTGTGAATACCGAGGGTTAAGCCATAACCGGTGTGGTTGATTTGTGCAATAACATCGTCCAATTTACTACCTTTATAACGAATAACATGCAAAACAGGACCAAACACTTCTTGTTCCAAGGCGTGGATATGATCGATAGCAATTGCTGTTGGCGGCATGAAACAGCCCGCATTGCAATGTTCCGGCAATTGGCATTGGTAAATCAATTCGTATTTTTTCAACATTTCCGTTACATGATTATTTAACCCTGTTAGAGCATCATTATCAATGACGGGCCCCACGTCCGTTGCAAGCCAACGCGGATCGCCCATTTGCAATTCCGACATGGCCCCTTTTAACAAAGACACCATACGCGGGTATACATCCTCTTGCACATACAAAACCCGCAGTGCTGAACATCGTTGTCCTGCGCTACCAAAGGCCGAGGTCATAACATCCACAGTCACTTGTTCCAACAGTGCTGACGAATCAACAATCATGGCATTTTGTCCGCCTGTCTCGGCAATTAGCGGAATAATTTCCCCGCCTCGAGAGGCAAGCGTTTTATAGATTGTGGCTGCTGTTTGGGTGGAGCCTGTAAAAATAACCGCTTTTATGCGAGGATCGGCAACCAGTGCGGTACCAATGACCGAACCTTTGCCAGGAACTAATTGCACGGCATTCAAAGGTATGCCTGCCTGGTGCATCAGTTCAACTGCACGAGCAGCAATCAAAGGTGTTTGTTCAGCAGGTTTTGCCAACACACAATTGCCAGTCGCGAGTGCAGCAACAACTTGTCCAGTAAAAATAGCCAAAGGAAAATTCCAAGGACTGATGCATAAAACAACACCTCGTGCATGCAAGCTTAGTTCATTTAACTCGCCCGTGTACCCTTGCAATCGACGCGGTTCTGCCATTAACAATTCCGCTTGAGCGCCATAATAACGGCAAAAATCGATCGCTTCCCTTACTTCGGCAACACCATCGTACCAGGTTTTTCCGGCCTCAAGGCACGCCAAGGTGATCAATTCTGGCATGTTTTCTTCCAGCAATACGGCCAAGCGCTCCAGGCAGGCACGTCGCTCACCCACTGAGGTTTCAGACCAACTTGGAAATGCTTGCTGGGCCTTGGCCAACGCCATGACTAAATCATCTTGGGTGGCTTTATAAACACTCCCCACCACCAGATGAGGATTTTGTGGGGAAACAACTGAGCTGCATTCCAGTTGTGCTGTTTGTTTGGCCATTAAAGTCGGGGCTGCTGTCCATTGCCCAGGTTCAAAAGCGTTGATTTTTTCTTGAAGGGAAGCAACAAACGCGCGATCAGTGAAATCCATGCCCATAGAATTTTTACGCTCAGGTAAAAAGATGTTTTGGGGCAATGGAATATTTTGGTTTATTTTACTTAATAGATCGCGCGCTTTATTCACCGGGTCTTCAACGAGGGTATGAACGGGTGCTGTGTCATCAACAATGCGATTCACAAAAGACGAATTTGCGCCATTTTCTAATAAACGACGCACAAGGTAAGGCAATAAATCTTCATGACTTCCCACTGGCGCATAAATACGGCAGGGAATACCAAATTGATGGGTGGGAACGATGTGTTCATAAAGCTCCGTCCCCATTCCATGCAAACATTGAAACTCAAAATCACGGTAATTTCCGACCAAATTTAAAACAAGCGCGACGGAATACGCATTGTGTGTGGCAAATTGTGGATAAATCGCATCGGTCATGGTTAATATTTTTTTAGCACAGGCCTGAAACGAAACATCTGTAAAAACTTTACGGGTAAAAACAGGATAATCAGCAAGACCTTGCATCTGCGTTTTCTTGATCTCGCTGTCCCAATACGCTCCTTTAATTAACCGCACCATAATTCGGCGGTTTTTGCTTCTAGCCAATGCCGCTATCCAATCAAGCAGATACCAAGCCCGTTTTTGATAGGATTGGACAGCCATGCCAAAACCATTCCATCCCGCCAAACTGTCGTTGTTAAAAACACGTTCAATCACATCCAATGACAACTCCAATCGCTCCGACTCCTCAGCATCAATCGTCATTGCAATGTCATGTTTTTTTGCCAGCTGCGCTAAACTCAATAATTTTGGTGTGAGTTCGGCAAGGACGGCATCGTATTGTGATTCTTGGTAACGCGGATGCAACGCCGACAACTTGATGGAAATCCCAGGCTTTCGATACACATCACCACCGGTGGTGGCTTTTGTGCCAATTTCTTCAATGGATTGGCTGTATGCTTTAAAGTAACGCTCAGCATCCGCTTGCGTAAGTGCTGCTTCACCCAACATATCGTAAGAATAACGATACCCTTGCGCCTCTTTTTTCTTGGCCCGGCTTATGGCTTCATGGATGGTACGGCCCATTACAAATTGTTTGCTCATAATTCGCATGGCTTTATCCGCAGCCGCCCTAACAACTCCTTCGCTGCTTCGATTCACGAAGGTCAACACGGCTTTGCTCAATGCTGATTCCGCTTTTTCGGGCGTAAGCATTTTTCCCGTCAGCATCAACGCCCAAGTGGTGGCATTTACGAAAAAAGAATCACTTTGGCCGCGGTGAGAACTCCAGTTCGCCGGCACCAATTTGTCTTTGATTAAACGATCAATGGTGGCATTATCAGGCACACGCAACAGCGCTTCAGCCAAACACATCAAGGCAATGCCTTCATCCGTTGATAATGCATATTCTGTTAAAAAAGAATCAATACCCGTGGTTTTTTTCCGTTCTGAACGTACTTTTTCCACCAGACGCATGGCCAACCCGCGAGTAGCGGCAGTTTGATCATCATTTAGAACGGCATGTTCAATCAATGCATTCATGCTGTGCAATTCATCTGCACGATACGCTTCATTAATGGTTGCGCGAATTCCCTTAGGGGCTTGCAAAAAGCGTCTATCAAGCATATTTTTCTCCAAATTACCTATTGAGCCAATAATCGTAGGAAGGCTCCGCTTCCTTATGGTCGCGGCTTTGTGGTGCCTTAGAATTTAACGGCAATGGGTCATTTAAAACAATGAAAAAACAAGAATAATGCAATTTAAGAAGATTTAAAATTTAATTTTAAAAATTAAATGGCAACTCAAGCTTGCATACTCGTATAAAAAGAACTAATTTTAAATAAATTGAATAAAATCAATACTGTACATGTATTTAATTACAAATCAATTTGGATAATTTTATATTTTTTTGAGCATAACAAAATCAATACGAAACGCTTTTATCAAGCTAACCCTCTGAAATGATTAATATTTTCCCCAGATGATCATTAATACCACTGGTAATTTTACATTTGCCTCATTTGTTAATATAATCACCAACTTCGTAGGGCGATAAGTCAGGAATGAATCCTGGGTATTGCCCTGTTCCGTGAAAACGTAACCGTAAACTCATGTGCAGATGGATACTAAAACTGCATGATTGTATATAAAATGAGGTCTTATGAATACTGTATTAACTCTTATTTCCGTTGCAGCACTTGCCAGCAACTTATCCTCCAGTAGCACAAGTTTCGCAACATCTGCATTTGATCTTAATGCAGAGACGAGCCACCTGGCTCAGAAAGCACCCCAGTTAAATAAAAAAGTCCTTAAACTTGCCTTGGCTGCGTACCAAAAAGCCAGTCGCAAAGGGGCTGTAAAAAAACCTGTCCTTACAGTGATTGATTATTCACTTCCATCATCAAAGCAACGCATGTGGGTTTTTGATATACGTCGCGAAAAACTGCTATACAACACCTATGTTGCTCATGGCAAAAATTCAGGCGCAGATGTCCCCCATCATTTTTCCAACCAGTCATCAAGCAAAGAAACAAGCTTGGGAACGTATGTCACACGCGGTACCTACATGGGCTCCAAAGGCTATTCGCTTAATTTACAAGGCTTGGAAAAAGGATTTAACGACAATGCATTCAATCGCCGTGTAGTGATTCATGGGGCATGGTATGTAGAGCCCGACTTCATTAAGCGCGCTGGGCGTGCTGGACGAAGCTGGGGATGCCCGTCCATTGCTCAAACGTTGGCAAAACCGGTTATTAACACCATAAAAAATGGTTCGGTGGTGTTTGCCTACTACCCCGATCGGAATTATTTATCGCACACAGGTTATGCCGTTGCTTAAAGAAGTAAAGCCAGGGGGTTAGCCCTGGCTTCTACTGTTTTTGCTCAGGACATGAAGTCCTGTTATCGTCCTTGACCATCAAATCCATTTGATCAACATCCTTTTATGAGGCTTCTCATCCTAAGAAGTCATGTTATAAATTTAGCACACTATGGTACATATGCAAGTCAAGTTGCTAACTATATTTGGAGCTTGTTTGACCAAAAATTTTATTTGTTGTTATTTTTCAATAAGTTAAAAAAATAATCTGCACAGCACCGGCTATTCTCTTGATCAAAATTGAGAAATCTCTTGCCCTTCATTAAGCCATTTACTGTCATGTGGGTGTGTGATGAAGTATAAAGATATATTTTCATAGAATTGTCCCGTGCATTGGCTTATGATAATTTAAGATCATCAAAAATTTCCACGCAGGTGTCAAATGAATCAACCACAAAGTGCTAAACAGGAAAAATTGAACACCATTGACTGGCTAGTAGAACATTTTCCCGCCGCTTTTTTTAAAAAATCCAAACAAGTAAGGCCTCTAAAAATTGGGATATTTGATGATATCATTGATTTTTATGAGCGACTCGACTCCCCTCCCTTCAGTAAAAAAATATTGCGCGAAGCCATCAACTATTACAGCGCTTCACCGGCTTATTTAAGTTGCCAAAAAATCGATGCAGCGCGTGTGGATTTGTACGGCAATGAAGTGGATGTGGTGACCGAAGAACAAGCAAAATATGCTTATCAACGTCACCTAAATCGTTACACAGCTAAGGCTTTTGACAAACAAGAAGATAATTGATGGATACAGCGTCACTGAGTGACGCTGTGCGAGAGATTGGGTTGTAGTCCATCCCCTTAATCCCGATGATATTAAAACCGCTCATACGCGCCATTTTAGCCAATTCGCTGGGCTTGATAAATTTGTCAAAATCATGGGTTTGCCGAGGAAGTAGATTCAGCAAATATTCGGCAACTAAGATCACTGACGCATAAGCTTTCAATGTTCGATTAATGGTGGATAAAAATAAAAAACCACCGGGTTTCAGTAACCGAGCACAATGTTCTAACACCAAATACGGATCCGCAACATGTTCTAACATTTCCATGCATGTGATGGCATCAAAAGGCGGCGCGCTGTAGATCTCAATGGGCTGGCAAATGTATTCAATGGCCAAATGGCTGGCATTAGCGTGGCATTGAGCCGTTGCAATAGCGTCTTTTTCAACATCAAGCCCCGTCACTTGTGCACCGAGCAACGCCATCCCTTCGGCAAAAATTCCTCCACCACAACCAACATCGAGTACACGGCGGCCTGACAAGGGCATATATTGCTGAGTAAAATCAAGCCGGGCCGGATTGATATCATGCAAGGTCTTTAATGGACCATCTTTATCCCACCATTGCTGGGCATGTTCAGCAAATTTTGCCACCTCTTGGGCATCAACCGTTGTCTTCATACAAGCTATCTCATGTGTTATTTTTTAATAAATCCAATGGCTTAAAAAATCTTAAAACATCAGGGTTTGAAATAAAACTTAGGTTATAAGGATGTTCAGCCACCAAGCTTTGCAGGCCATGTGTATCAGCAAGTTGAGTTGCAATACGTCCAAATAAAATAAGCTGCAAAGATGGATTATACCGTGCCAGTTGGCTTAACAACGTATTCATAAAAGGGCGCCATTGTTTGGCATGGTAAGGCACTTTATCCTCACTATACACCAGAGAAGCATTTAACAATAAAAATCCGTGGTTCACAAAAGATTGAAACAGCTGATTGCCAGTTTGCAGATAGAGCGAATTGTCCAATGCAGCAATTGCAGTTTGCGAAAAATCATTGGATAAATCACCCCGTGCATGCAACAACATTTTCATTAAATTTCGCAACGATGTGGCGCGATTGACTTCTTTGCTAAACCCTTTTGTACCCCACAGCGAATTGACGGCAGCATCCCAGAAGGCATAACCATTCGCCGAATTGGCGCGGGGATAAGGAGATTCACCCAATAAAATATAGCGCGTTGATGGCAAGGGTAAACTAAAGGCCGCAAATAAATTATTTGCCCCTGGCAGCCACATGGAATCTGCGGCCAATTCTTGCCAATAATCACGGTCCATCTCACCCATCGCTTCAACAAGAAACGCGTGCCAATCGGGGTGAGCAGCGTTAAGCATAGCCCGCATTCGCTTTCTCCATAAGATTATCGATAGCGCAAGATGGGTAAGAATACACAGCCTTCAACAAATTGACCATTAGTTTTGCGGTCTTTTGATTTTGATCATTGATGGGGTTAAATTCGGCAATTTCCAACCCTAAAATCAAATGCTGCTTAGCGATTGAACGCAAAGCGACCACCAATTCTTCTCCAACGATACCACCAGGTTCTGGGCAACCCACACCAGGCGCATCGATGGGATCCACAGCATCTAAATCAATACTGACACCAAAACCACAGGTTGATTGGCTGACATGCTGGCATGCCTCTTCCAATACAACATCTATACCACGCTGCAGCACCTCTTCTATAAAATAAATTTTCACACCCAAACGTTCCAACAACGCCGCTTCACCGTTTTGATAACTACGAACACCCACCAAGCACATGTTGGAGGGCTTAATTTTTGGTTGATGATCCAACAATTGATGCAAGCTTTCTTTGCCCTCTCCCAATAAATGAGCGACAGGCATGCCATGGATGTTGTGGCTGCTTGTTGTTTCTAGCGTATGGCTATCCATATGCGCATCAATCCAAATTAAACCGATATCCCCTTTTTCACGGTTGGCATGGGCTACCGCACTCCAGGTGGCAATTCCACAGGAATGATCTCCACCAATGACACAAAAAGGTTGACGGTTACTGGCATGGGGCAATACAGCACGTCCTAGTTCTTCCAATTTTTTTTCAACAAGCGGTAACACGTTTAAACCATGTTCTGCAGAGGTGGCATGAATCATGGGCTCCCAACGAATATTTAACGCCAATTCTAAAAACAACTGCGGGTGGTAATAAAGATACCATGGCCCTAATGCACAATCAGGATTGTTTGCCGCAACACCCGATGCGAATCCGAGCAATGTCAATTGATTAAGAGGGTTCATTCCAAATCTCCAATCAATAAGCCGTATAGGTTTTTACAATCATCAAGCGTGTTAGGAATTAAGTTAATGGTTTTGCCCAAATGATAATCCAAAGCCAATTGGTAACATAAGCGCAAAATGCTAAAATCTTCCAAAGCAAAACCAACGCTATCAAACACCGTGATTTCTTCGGCATTGCTGCGCCCCGCTTTCTGATCGGTGATGACTTCCCATAGCTCAGCGTGGACGTAATTTGCGGCATCAGCACCAAGATTTTGTATTTCTCCTTCATGGTGCGTTTGTGGAAAATATTCAACAACCACTTTACTGTGTTTAAGAATCTCAGGATCCAATTCCGTTTTACCCGGCGAATCGCCTCCTATACCACTGATATGTTGCCCTGGTTTCAACCAATCCAACATCACAATTTTTTGCTTACCTTTCGCCGCCGTTGCCATCACAATGATATCAGCAGGCTCAATGGCTTCTTGCACCCCGCTCATCGGTATCAATTGAAAAGATTCATGCCTTAAATTATGCGCAAAACGTACCATGGCCTGAGGATCCACATCAAAATAATACACCTCTGTGATATCAAACAAGGCATGATGAGCAAGCACCTGAAATTCACTTTGAGCGCCACAACCAATCATGGTTAAACGTTTGCTTTCTTTCTTGGCCAAATGACGAGACGCCAATGCCGAGGTTGCTGCTGTGCGGATGGCGGTGAGCAAAGTCATGGAAGAAATCATCAGAGGATAACCCGTTGCAACTTCAGATAGCATGCCAAACGCAACCACGTTTAGCTTGTTGTCGACAGGATTCAAAGGATGACCATTCACGTATTTAAAACTATACAGCTTATCGTTGCAGATTGGCATCAGTTCAATCACACCATTTGGAACATAGACCGCATGCCGGCTTGATTTTTGAAATTGCGTCCAATTGGAGAAATCTTCAGTTAAATTTGCACATAATTGAACATAAAATTCTTTTAAACCGATTTGTTCTATCATAGAGCAAATGGCAGGTATTTCTAATAGCAACATAATGAAGTCTCTCGTGAAGTAAATAACTCGGACTTTGGACAGAAAAACATGAAATGGCTCTCAGGTCTTCTGCCCAGGACATTTAAGATAGCATCTTTGCTCGTACCATTTCCATTTAGTTTTGATAGGCTGTCGTCGTTCCCGCGAAGGCGGGAATCCATTCCTAATGTGGCATTGTGCCAAGCCATGTATGGCTCCCCGCCTTCGCGGGGATGACATAATCAGAAGCACTTTGTACATCGATGCCTGTCAAAACTCAATGGAAACAGTACTAGAGCATTGGCAACCCAAAGTGTAAATTTTTATAACTATAAAACGCCCGGAATTGCAATTGGATTAGTTAATGCAAAATAACCATGGGTAGCGATTTTAATCACTGCATCAGTCATACGACGCGGACTTGATAAATTTTCTACAACAAGTCGTTGGTTCGCCACATCTATTCTAACATTTGCCTTAGGATCATTCTCCAATGTAAACCTCGCATCATACCAGAAGGCAGGGATTTTGGTAAAATATATAAATGCGGATGTCGTCTTCAACGGGTCGCGAACTGCTTTCGTAAGTGTAGGTAAGGCTATGACGAAATCATACTCCGAAATATTAAAAAAGGTCCCTGTAGAGGCCACAACCATGATTCGGCTCGCCGCCGATACAACATCAGGAACAGTCACGGTGTAGATCCCATTGTTAGGCACTTTTTGAGCTAAAATATGTGGATAAGTAAGCCCACCATCCGTCGACAATAAAATATCAACCGTGCCCACAGCAATACTTCCTCTGTCCGTATTAGCAACCTGCCATTTAACATTTTCCTTAGCCCCGATCGGCCAATAAATGCCTTGCGAGCTTGGCTCGAGAACTTGAAATGATTCTCCAAAAGATTCATTAACAACGGTCACCTTATAATCTTGATAAGCGTTACAAGATCCGCCAGGAGTATTGTTTCGAACGGTAATACGGAAATCCATTTCACGTGGCACAGAAGACAGGACTTCCCAAGTGGATTGCACCCCACTTGCTGCACTTTCTTTTAAGTTAACCAAGCTAGGAAAATAGCGAGTAGGATTAGCAACGGGCCCAACGCTTCTAAAATTAGGTCCATGGGTAGAAACAGTTTGAGGCGGTTGAACAGCTACCGCAGGATTCACTTGTTCCCAATTGTAAGTCATGACCGCTTGTGGTGCTGTTGTGCTGGCTACAACGGTTAATGCAAAAGGCGTACCAATGGGAACAATCGAATTGCCGTTCGAACGAATAATCCTAGGCTCGGAAGGTATTGGAACATTCACGGAGCAAGTGGCCGTATTGCGAGTAAATTCACCGATTTGTTCCAACGAAACACCATGAAAATAAGGCCCTGAATTGTCTTGCACATTGGGTTTGCAAATCCCAGCATAGGCCATAATCGTGTTGCCACTCCCTGGTTCAACAGCAGTTTCGGGTTGTCTATTGCAATTATTATTTTGAGTGTGCGTCGCTCCAAATTGATGACCAAGCTCATGGGCAAGAAAATCCACAGCAAAAATATCGCTGATTGGTTGCGGGCTACTCGTAGCACCGCGAGCTTTAAATTCATCAGCACAAACAGAGTGTAAAGTTGCCAGCCCGTCTGCAGAATTTACACCACCGTTATAATCAACCACATGGCCAACATCATAATTGCCTGCACCAATTATCAACCCTACATTGACTTGATTCTCTTTTATGAGCGCTGACGTATTTCCACTTGTATAAGGAACAACCCCTTTGGCATCAGGAGGAGAAGATGGGCAACCAGGGTAATCACAAATAATTTTATCATTGTTCCCAATCAATTGTAGCGTTATGCCCGCATCTGTTTCATAAATACCGTTCACTCGATTGATTGTAGTGACTTGTGAGGCCAAAGCACTCGATTTTGTTCCTCCAGAAAATTGCGTGTACTGATAGGTAGCTGCTAATGCGAGGCGATATTTTTTTAAAGCACAATTCGTATAGGCTTCTGCTATTTTTGCCGTTTTCAGAGGAAATACCAGAGCATTTTTCGGTTTAGGTGTAGCAACGCCACAATGCATGTTCTGTTTTGTTCTGACATGTGCCATTGTATAAACGATGGCATGATGAGGATCATGGGCGGACAATGGATCGATATAAACAGTCGATTTCCCTTGACGCAGAATCATGGCATGAAAACCTTTTGGCGTTAAATCAAATTTAACCCGTTCGTTCGTTAAACTTCGCCCATCATAAGATTTAATTTCAGGGTATTTTGCAGATAAAGCCGGAGCCATCGTTTCATTTGGGAAAACTTGATAGATGTTTGTTTTGCCGTTAGGTAACGGCAATTCAATCCAGATACCATGCGTGTCTACCGCTTGAACGTTACGTTGATACACCATAGCTAACTTTTGCTTCAATAAATCCAGATCCACTGCTTGTACTTGAGCATTTTTGGCAAAAATATCCGCCGCTAATGCCATTTTATTCATTGGGTTAACAGGCTGAAACGCCTGGATAACTTCTTTGGCCTCAGCAAATCCAATCACCATTAAAAAAAGCAACGAAATCCTTGCTGCGAGGGGTAAGATCCTTCTCATGCCTTAATCCTTTGTTATTAAACTATTATTTTTGTGAACCCAGATGGTCACGCTCAAACACGTATTTTATGCCTAGCATCGCAATATTCGCAGTTGGTTGATATTTTGACCGCACCGGGCTCGCTGATAATGGCTCGACAGCCGTTTTTGTTACAGAGGGATAACTCATAAATTGGTACGTCAATAAGAGATCGATATTTTGCTGAAGCATAAGCGAAGTACCTGCTTTAAATCCCCACCCTGTTAACCACGAAGTATTTTGGCCAGTAAAACCAAGGTTTCCACCCGTGGGGGCATGATTAGAACCGAAATGATATTGACTAAATGCAACCCCAGGACCTATAAACAGTTGGGTAAAATTATTCAATTGGTATTCAGGCAAGATAAAAACATTCCAACCATAATTGAAGTATTCTGTCGCATTAGCGGAGTTGGTTGAAAACCAGTTCGTAATCGTTGCATTGGATTTACCTTCAAATAATTCAACATCACCTTCC
This sequence comes from uncultured Legionellaceae bacterium, assembly GCA_964525945.1. Classification (GTDB taxonomy): domain Bacteria; phylum Pseudomonadota; class Gammaproteobacteria; order Legionellales; family Legionellaceae; genus CAZGKX01. Next base: position 6,433 of record CAZGKX010000003.1, on the reverse strand, counting down.
ACTGCAACCTTAAAACGACTTTGTACAGGGATATCGTACCCTAAAGCCAATTGACCATGAAAATTATTATAAGCCGAAGTATAGTCGTAATGGCTAAACGGAGTAGTGTCTAAAGGATACGTTAAATGCTTGGAAGTACTTACAAAATTGGCACCCAAATTAAGTGCCCCATAGACTCCTGCATACGAAGAAGAGAAACTAAATATCGAAAATACAACGGCACTCAAAGTAAATTTTTTCATCGCAAATCCCTGCTAAAGTTACTTGTCAAATTCCAACAAAATATACTACAACGAACACATTTGGATTGCTATCCTTATAATACGGGTACTTTTAGACCTTAGCCGCCGTTCCGACCATTGACCACCTTGTCGAATTCCTGGCGAAGGCAGAGATCCATGTTCCAAGTGAGATCGCTGGACCACATGGTCGATGCGCAGGCATTCGTTGGTCGCAACGGGGGCAAGGCCGGCTTTTCAAAATTAGAAAAAATTCCTCATGGACTGAGAGGTTGAATTAATCCATTATATTTGAATGAATCAGGTCTTTATTTATACGAAAACAGCCCTTTTGGAATTATTTTGATCATATTATCTGCCTATGCCAGATCAACACCCCAATTTGTATATAAAATTGCGGAATATCTCATTTTGAGATAAACTTAAATTGAACAGTGGTGATTAATTATTATGCACATAATAACAAAAAGAAGAATTGAAGAAGCAAGAGTCTTACATCCTGAATGTGCAACCGCTTTGCTTGGCTGGCATAAAATTATAAAAAACAATGAGTTCAAAAGTTACGCTGATTTAAAAGCATCTTTTAATAGTGTTGATAAAGTTGGAGAACTGTATATTTTTGATATTGGGGGCAATAAGCTGAGACTGATAGCAAGCATCCATTTTAATCGAAAGAAATTATATATTCGCCACATTTTACCCCATAAAGAATATGATAAGGGCGACTGGAGGAAATAAATATGACTGCTTTAGCACATAATGATTTTATACAAGATACTATCCAATCCTGGAAAAAAATTTCTCCTGTTGTTCATGAGCCTCAAAATACGGATGATTATGAAAAATTATCTAGCTTACTTGATAACCTTCTTGATGTTGTTGGAGACGATCAATCTCATGAGCTCATGGGGCTTATAGATGTAATAAGTCATATGATCTCTATTTATGATGATGAACACCATCAGTTCTTAGAAGAAGGAACCGGCATTGATGCTTTAAAATTTTTGATGGAACAACATGCTTTAAATCAAAATGATTTGAAAAATGAAATTGGAAGTCAGGGGGTTGTTTCGGAGATTTTAAATGGTAAGCGTCAATTGAATGTTACACAGATAAGAAAACTTTCTGACCGGTTCAAAGTATCCCCTGTAACTTTTATTGATTAGTTACCCACATGAATGAATAACCATTCACCACAATGCGCCTCTTCTTCGTGTCGGTTTGCGATCAAAGTCTCTTTGTACTACTCGATTACAGCACCGATTGCCTTAATTTTGTCTAGAATTTTATCAATGTCATGCATCTGCGGTCACATCCTGTTGATTTAGATAGGCGTTAAACACCATAATGAGGCAATCCACATCGAGAATTGAGTTTACAAAGGCTATGCACAAATATTGGAAAACCCGTTGGGGAACATGCGTTCATCGCTCAGCCAGCGGCATTGAAGTGCATCAAAATTATTTTTTTCGATGGCTGACCTTTGGCAATACCGATATTCAAACGTTGCTGCACAAAAAGCAACCATCAAAACCGGGGTTGTGTTATATCCTTCCGTTTACAATAGCAGCACGCTTAGCACCGGGAGACACGTGCATGCTGGGTTTAGGAGGAGCTGGGGTTGCTCATGCGCTGCAGCCTTTTATCAAAAAGAGCACGTTGGTGGCCGTGGAAAACAACCCTGAAATCATCGAACTTGCGCGAACATATTTCCAGATAAACACCTTAAAAAATTTGCAGGTGTTGCATTGCGATGCCGGTGAATATGTTCAAACATGCCATCAAAAATACCAGCATTTAATGGTGGATCTTTTTAATAGCCATGCCTTTCCCAAACACTGCAACAACCTTGCCTTTTTTAAACAATGCCGAGAATTGCTGCACCCAGGAGGATTTTTTGCCATTAATGTCGCCGATACCGCTGATCATCGCTCTTTTTTGCATTTGCTTCAAAACGAATTTAAGGGTTGTACGGTATGTTTCCCGATTAGAAAAACAACGAATTTGGTGATTTTAGCTTACCATGGTGAATCCATTTCGCCGCTGTTGGAATTGCTTCAACAACCCTCAAGTGGGGTAAAAAAAATAACGTGGACGTCAGATTGGGGTTGTGTTGCAGAATTAAAATAGTCAGTGCCTCAACAAGCCAACGTCCCGCAATAGGCTTGCGGAACGATGATCAGTGATAGACTGTTTAAATTTCCAATAAATCTTTTTCTTTGTTGCCTAACACGACCTCAATTTCAGCAATGTATTTATCGGTTAATTTTTGAATTGCATCATTGGCCCGACGTTCATCGTCTTCAGATATTTCTTTGCCTTTAACCAATTCTTTCAGATCATTGTTGGCATCTCGGCGAATATTGCGCACCGACACGCGCCCTTGCTCCGCTTCTGCTCGAACAACTTTAATCATTTCTTTACGACGCTCTTCCGTTAAAGCAGGCATCGGCACCCGAATAGCGGTTCCCGCTGTGGCTGGGTTCAAACCCAAATCCGATGTCAAAATAGCTTTTTCAATGGCAGCAACCATTGATTTCTCAAAAGGTGTCACCAACAACGTGCGAGCATCACTGCTGTTTACCGTGGCGACTTGGTTCAACGGTGTGAGATTACCATAATAATCCACCACCACATGGTCCAAGAAACTCGCATTCGCGCGTCCGGTTCGAATTTTAGTCATCTCATGTTGCAAAGATTCGACCGTTTTTTTCATGCGTTTTTCAGCATCCAATTTAATCTCATTGATCATCGTTGGCCTCCTACGACAGTCCCTACGTTTTCACCCATTACAATCTTTTTTAACGCATTCGGAGCATTCATATCAAACACTTGCAAAGGCATGCCTTGATCTTGGCAAAGGCATATAGCGGTGGAATCCATGACTTCTAAACCTTTGATCAACACATCATTGTAAGTTAGATAATCATAACGCATAGCACTTGGATCTTTAACAGGGTCGGCAGAATAAATGCCATCCACCTTCGTTGCTTTCAGCA
>CAZGKX010000003.1:0-3185 GCA_964525945.1 uncultured Legionellaceae bacterium | reverse complement strand
ACATCTGCACCCACTTCAATGGCGCGCAAGCAAGCAGCGGTATCCGTTGTGAAAAAAGGATTACCGGTGCCTGCAGCAAAAATAACGACATGGCCATTTTTTAAATGGGTGATGGCTTTGCGGCGATGGTAAGAATCCACCACACCTATCATGGGAATTGCAGACATAATACGAGCAGGTAAATCAATGCGCTCCAAAGCATCTCGCAACGCCAAGGCATTCATAACCGTTGCCAGCATGCCCATATGATCACCTGTCACGCGGCCAAGCCCAACTTTCGAAAGGGCTTTGCCACGGAACAAGTTGCCACCACCAATCACTAAACCAACCTCAACACCCATCTGAATGAGCTCAGCCACATCGGTGGCTATTTTGTCCAACACAGATGGATCTATACCGAAATGCAATTGCCCCATTAAAGCTTCGCCGCTGCATTTCAACAAAATACGTTTGTATTTAAGTTTCGGTTGATTATCGTTCATCATTGTTCACGAACCTGTGCCATTACTTCTTCAACAAAATTATCTTCTTTTTTCTCGATACCTTCACCGACTTCAAAGCGCGTAAAGGAAATCACTTCAGCATTTTTTTGCTTCAAAAGTTGCCCTACTTTCACATTGGAATCTTTTACAAACGCCTGACCCAATAAGCTCACTTCATCCATAAATTTACTGATACGGCCTTCAATCATTTTATCAATGATTTCTTGAGCTTTGCCGCTTTCACGGGCTTGCGCAATAAAGATTTCACGCTCATTGTCAATCAATTCAGCCGAGACTTGATCCCGAGTAACAACCAAAGGCCGACTAGCAGCAATGTGCATAGCAATGTCTTTTGCCAATGCTTCGTCGCCACCTTTCAACGCAACCAAAACACCGATGCGTGAACCATGCAAATAGAAGCCAATGGGGCCATCATTTTGCAATTGCTTGATACGGCGCAATTTGATGTTTTCACCAATTTTAGCCACCAGAGTTTGTCTTGCTTGCTCAACCGTTTGCTCTTGACCTGCGACTTTTTGTTTCGCCAATTCATTAACACACTCAGTTCCAGACGTTAAAGCCGCTTCCGCCGTTTGAGTAGCAAATGCGGTGAAGTTGCCATCACGAGCAACAAAGTCAGTTTCACTGTTGATTTCCAACATAACAGCACGACGTCCATCGGTGGACCGCATAACAACGATCACACCTTCTGCAGCCACGCGGTCAGCTTTTTTATCAGCCTTTGCTTGACCCGCTTTACGCATTTCGGTGATGGCGAGGTCTATATCACCATTGGTTGCAAGTAAAAATTTCTTGCATTCCATCATACCTGCGCCAGTACGCTCGCGTAATTTCATCACCATTGAGGCACTAATTGTCATAGTTAAATTCCCAATTATTTGTCAGTTTCTTTGGAGGCTTGCTCAGCTGTCACTTCAATGAATTCAGCTTCAGTTCCGCCCACTGTGTTGCCTTGTTTTGCGTCTAAAATAGCATCGGCCACAGCACGGATATAAATATCAACAGCACGCATAGAATCATCATTGCCAGGAATGATGTAATCAATGTTTTCAGGATTGTTATTGGTATCAACAATACCGATGACAGGGATTTTTAACCGACGGGCTTCTTCAACAGCAATGTGTTCAAAACCAACGTCAATCACAAACAAAGCATCAGGCAAACCACCCATATCTTGAATACCACCCAAGCTTCGCTCTAATTTTTCCAACTCGCGGGCCAGCATCAATGCTTCTTTTTTAATCATTCCAGAGAAATTGGTTTCATCTCTTAATTTTTTTAACTCTTTCAAACGGAAAATAGACTGTCGAACCGTTTTATAGTTCGTCAACATGCCGCCTAACCAACGGTGATCAACGTAAGGCATGCCACAACGCTTCGCGTGTTCACGAATGCTTTCTTGAGCAGCTCGCTTCGTTCCCACGAATAAAATTTTAGCTTTGTTGCTCGCTAGACGACCGACGTGGTTCAACGCATCGTTTAACAAAGGCATGGTTTTTTCAAGATCAATGATATGAATTTTGTTTCTTGAACCGAAAATGTATTCAGCCATTTTAGGATTCCAGAAGCGTGTTCTATGGCCAAAATGTGCCCCCGCTTCCAGTAATTCGCGCATACTAATTTTCATGATTTATCTCCAGGGTTATGCCTCCACGTTTCCCATATAACACCCGGATAGAAAGACCATTCTTTAAGTCCGGGACCCCGCTACATGTGACGAAACGTGTGTGTAGTTAAAAGCGCGCTATTTATATCACAACTGCCGTCCAACAGCAATAATTAAGATGCTTCATATTGATTTATGGCAAATTTTATAGCGTTTCTTTTTAGCACCATAAATGTGGCAAACGCGAAACACATACCGAGCGTTATGAATGAGCTTGTGAAGGGATCATGCATTAAGCCAAGGATCCAAAAACCGATAGCGGCACCCAATCCCATGAATCCATAAGTTCGTATGATCATGCCAGAGCTTTTTAATTTTTTTATTAAAAAATAAAAATATACGCCTCGCGAATGAAATTTAGGAATTTTTAATCAAAAATTACTTGCCATTTTAATTAATGGGAACATTCTATATAGCATGAACGGACTAACACTCACATCTGCAGAAATCATTGCCCTGAAACAAGCTCATCGCTTGCTTATGGTTGGATTAAAAGTTGAACAATCATTTTCATCTACTCAATGCCACATCAGACCTCGGTTGTCGATAAAAGTGCTATACTGTAAGTCAAGATAACCAAATAAAGTACCGCGAGATGGAGCTACCCGTCAAAGAACCGATAGCACCCACGTATGTATACATCAACCCTAAAACGAATACAGTTCACTTATTAATGCCCATCATGAGCGGTACTGAAATCGGATTGGATAATACGTGCAAATCGGTGTATTCCTTACAAGAATTTTTTGGTCTTGCAGGTGCTGACCAGCAAAGGTCTGCCCTTGCGGTACTCAGCAATTATAAAACGGTATTGGAATTTGATGTAAAGTACATGCCAACGTCCGCAGAGAAAACCGCTAAAACGCATCGTTTGTCGCAAATCGATACTTATTTAGATATTTTGAAACAAGTGCAATTGGATACCCGGATTACAAGTTCTTTAATGAATAGTTTCCCTGTATATCCCGAGCCATTGGTTCACTTAATGCAATCTGTTGACGCCAATTTGCACAGCA
>CAZGKX010000002.1:76583-77939 GCA_964525945.1 uncultured Legionellaceae bacterium | reverse complement strand
GCGTAGACAGGGATCACTTCATAAACACTATCAGCGAATAGAAAACCCCGATCAAACACCGATATTTTGGCATCTGAAGCAGGGCAATAGGTTCCATTGATGTAAACTGTACCTTCCATCGTAACGATGTCCTTAAGAACTAAACCAACGTTTGAAAGCCAGTCGCACAGAATCTTTTGTCCGAGTGAAAAAGCCACCAGGAGGGGCACTTTCTAACGCATAAAGCGGTTGGGATCCAATAACATTATCGTCAAACTGTATAATCAATTCGCCAATTTGTTCCCCTTTTTTGATCGGTGCTTGTACGAATTTAGGGATTTTTGTATTTAATTTTAAACGTTGGTATTGGCCACTCGGAATGGTGATGAATTGGTTACTGAGGACACCGATCGCCATTTTGTCAGATTGCCCTTTGTACAAAGGCAATTCTGTTATTGGTGTGCCTGCTTTGTAAAGTTCGTGTGTTTCAAAGAAACGAAATCCGTAATTAAGCAATCGCTCGCTGTCATCAGCACGTGCTGTGTCTGTGGGGGAATTCAATACCACCGCCAATAAACGCATGTCATTGCGTTTTGCAGAAGAAACCAAACAAAAACCAGCATCATTGGTGTGGCCTGTTTTAACGCCATCCACTTGGTTGTCACGCCATAGCAAACGGTTGCGATTGGGTTGACGGATGCCGTTAAACGTAAACCATTTTTGCTTGTACCAATGGTAATACTGTGGAAAATCTTTGATCAGTGATTGACCCAGTATCGCTAAATCTTTTGCCGAGGTGTAATGATCGGGGTTTGGCAAACCGGTGCTGTCAGTAAAATGACTGTTGACCATGCCTAAATTTTTAGCCTGATTATTCATCAGTTCAGTAAAGCCGCTTTCGCTGCTCCCTAAATGTTCAGCCATGGCCACGCAAGCATCATTGCCTGAATCAACAATGATTCCTTTCAATAAATCTTCAACCGGGACTTGTTGCCCCTCTTTCACAAACATGCGCGAACCACCAATTTTCCACGCTTCTTGGCTGATGCGAACATTATCGGTTAAATGAATTTGTTCGTTACGTAACGCGTTCGAAATTACATACAGTGTCATCATTTTCGTCAAGCTTGCGGGTGGAAGTTTTTCTTCACTGTTTTTTTCGGCAATAATTTTACCGCTGTCGACGTCAATAAGAATGTATGCTTTCGCATTGAGCGGCGGTGGGGCCGGTGTAATAAGAGGCATATTATTGCCGCTGGGCGGTTGATGAACGAGATCGGTATTAATGGGTGGGTTTGCATAAAACATGCTTGGGCTAAAGCATGCCGTAACAAACACGAATGTTTTGACGAATCGATTCATGGTTATACCTGGATA
>CAZGKX010000002.1:65608-76573 GCA_964525945.1 uncultured Legionellaceae bacterium | reverse complement strand
AAAAAAAACATTATACTATCACACCCTTAATCCACCAACCAATGACAAGAACCCATTTTTAAGTATATATTATCAAAAAATTTAAATGCTAGAAGTGGTTTATGCGTATTTTATGGATAGTTGGTGTTATTTTTCTAACAAGTTGTCAGACTCAGCACAATGGTGTGGCGGATGAGGACAATGCAAAACAAGCGTCAAGTGCATCGCGGGCAGCTGTTGTTGAAAAAAAAGAGTCTTTTACTCAAAAATTTTTTCCTACAGCAAAAGATGGTGCGCCCAAAGGGGCATTGCCTGTGTCGTTTAAAAAAGTAAAACCTAAAGATGAGCCGCTGAGTCGTTACGGAAATCCAAGCACGTACCAGGTTTCTGGCCATACCTACGACGTCATGACCAATGCGACAGGGTATAAGCGACGCGGGCTTGCTTCATGGTATGGCACTAAATTTCATAGCAAACACACCTCAAGTGGTGAAGACTATGACATGTATGCCTTGACGGCAGCGCATAAAACGTTGCCTTTACCGACTTACGTTAAAGTCAGAAATTTAAACAATGGACGTGTGGCCATTGTCAAAGTGAATGATCGAGGACCTTTTCATGAAGGAAGAATCATCGATTTATCCTATGCAGCTGCAGTGAAGCTCGGTGTGTTCCCGATCGGCACTGCACCGGTGGAAATTGAAGCTCTGGTCACTAAAAATCATACCGCGCACTATTACCTGCAGGCAGGTGCGTTTCAATCGGGGCAATTGGCGGAGCGTTTGCGCAGTAAATTAGCTCAGATCACACCTTCTCCCGTGTTCATTGAAAAGGATCAACAACGGTTTTTGGTTCGTGTTGGGCCTTTTGCAGACAAGCAAATGACAGATCATTTAAAATCAACGTTAGCCAAAAGTGGCGTGGTCGGTGCTTTTTCATTGATGATGTAGCGTGCTTCTCACGGCGCTTATGTCTTCATCAAACAGGCGGGTAATGGGTTGCGTTAACAATGTTTCGGTCGGCTTAAAAAAAGCCGCTGTGCACGATTTGGAACGATCTAAAATAGGGCGCAACACTTTCAGTGAACTGATCCATTCTACACGATGCAATTCGAAGTCTTTTTCGGTTTTTTCGGGAAGTTGTTCGTACTTGTTCAAGGACGCAGTCAAAGCATGGAAGTGATCGAGCATTGCTATGTAATCGTGCGAACAATCCTGTCCATTGCGTTTGCCATAATCAACTATTTTACTGGCCAATTCCAGCAAATAAAATTGACGTTTTGTGCAGGGATTTGATTTAAATAACTGATATAAGGTTTCGGGAAGCTCAGAAGAATAGGTTTTGTGGAATTGCTTAACCACTTGTTCTTGTTCCTTTATGGTCAACGATCCAAGTTGCGCGATCAACTTTTGAGCGTGCTGAGTATCTTTTGCTGCGGCGTTGACAAGTTGTTTGCCTAAATCCTCGGCATTCATCGTTCTTTTTAGGGATTCAGGCATGGTGGTATATCCTTTGGCAGCAATTATATTAATTGTAGACTATTTGCTCACTTAGAATTGAAAAAGATTAAAATAAATATACCATCACCCCGTGACCGATTCGACAATAACACGGGTGCCTTTGCCGCCGCCACCGGGCAAATTGATAAACTCTTCATTTAACCAACGTGCATCTTCAATGAACATTCTTACACAGCCGTGGCTTGCTCGGTAGCCAGGAACACTGTCACTACCATGCAAGGCAAAGCCACGTAAAAAATGCATGCAATAAGGCATCAATGCCCCGCCATTATTGCCATCTGCGCGTCTTGGAAACACTGTAGAAACACAGTCTATATCTTGTTTCCGAATCACACGGAATGAACCGGATGGGGTTAAACAATTGCCATCCAGGCTACCGCAATGTCCTGAACCGGATGAAATGGGCCCCCACCACACCAGTTCCCCTTGTTCATCGTAGGCTCCCCACGCTAGCTGTTTTTGACTCACAAAAATTGTTTTTTCTCCATCCGATTCGATATAACGGGGAAAAGGTGAGACATCATAAATGGTTAGCCGTTCAATGTTATTGGGAACCGCAATGGTCATGCCTGCTCTGAGGCTGATGTTCATTCGATTAATGCGTCGAACCATATCGCGTTCTTGTTCATTGGGAAACAAGCTCTCCCAGGTTTCACCTGGTTTACTTTTAAGGCAATGGTAATCAGGCGTGTTGCACAATGATTCACTGAAGCGTGGTTGTGACCAGGCTGTGGCTTGCATAAAAAATAATGCGGCCGCTGTCAAAAGGGCGCTCACAGGTTTCATGATGATCCTCAATGATTGTTCGTTAAAGGTATTAACGGCCGAATTTAAAAAAACTTCAGTGCTTAATAATCAAAATTTAGATGCCTCTACCCGTTTTTTGTGATTTAAAGTTTTGCTGTTTTTATAAATACCAAGCATAATATTCAAAAATGAGCGGTTATTATGGAAGGCGAAAACGCGGCGTCATTGCCAAAATTTTCTTTGGATCTCTAACCCTTTGGATTTCAATCAATGTTTGATCGCAGTTGGATGGTTGCATTAAGCAACAATAAGCAAAGATATTTACAGCCCCCTATCTCTAAAAACACCTATCATCTTGCCATTGATGAACTACTGACCCTTGTGCAGGATTATAAAAGCAGGAAAGGTATCTCCATTGATATCCATGCATACACGCTCAATGCTCTTACCACAAATACGTCGCAAGTGTTTAGGCAGGGCGTGATAGATGATATTTTACAAATTCAATCCAGATTGGGTCCGCATGAATATGCCGGGTATATCTGCGGGGATTATCACGTGACTCCTCACACGGAAGGTTTTATCGTAGGTAAAACGATTTTGATTAAAGTTGCCAGTTGGCCTATCAGCAACCCTTTGACCGTGCACTTGAAGCATTTTTTCAAGCACCAATACGCGGAACTGAATTTACGAGTGTTCAGTCAAAAAGAAATTCACCCACAAGGGCATGAAGGTGTTGCGTGCAGTACCATCAACTTGTGTTATTTGAAAAATTATTTAAAAAATAATGGTGAGCAATTACGTGATTATACGTTAAACATTCCTTATTATGAGAAAGAGGCAGTGCATTATTTTTTTATCCCATCACCAATGGTCTTAAAATACTCGCAATCAGGTTGTTTTAATCGCTATTTAGTCTTTATGGTCAGTGCAGTATACCCTGGTACTTTTGAGCATCGAGACACTTTATTTCATTATCCCTCGATCCAATCTATTTTAGAACAAACATTAAGCAACGCTATGTTTTTGGAGAATAAAGAAGTTGCACAACAAGCCCAAGATTTATTGGGCCAGCTCCCTGTGTTTCGCGCAAATTGGTTAGCGGCCTACGAAAAATGCAAAGAAACACGTCAAAAAATGGAAAATAAATCAGGAGCTAATCTTTATTTGGCTTACCAATCTCAAAAACTGAAACGAAGGGCATTGTCGCTTAATATATCACAGCACAATCCTGCTCTCGTAGCGGTGATAACAACATATAAAACCATGAAAGAACAAAAGGCGAGCGAGCAAGATATCGTCACTTATTTAACTCGCATCGCTGCTTCCATGCGTTTTTCGCATTTGCATGAATGGGGTTACGTGTTGTGGAACCTCGAATCTTATCAACATCTTTTTTTCCACCACGCCTGTTTTGTTCTAAAGTCAGTGGATGATTTTTACCATGAAGACACCGGCATCGCGATATGGTTGGCATTTGAACAGCGACAGGCGTTGCTAGAGGCTATCAGACATTCATCTTCTCAACGGCCACTTTTTCTCGCCAATGCTGAGCAAATGGTTGATCTTTTTAAATGGTTGGAGTTCTTGAACATTGAAAAAAACGCAACGGCTCGACTTCAGTGCATTCATCAGCATATTCCTGATCAAATAAAATCCATTTTAATGGCCACGTTGGAAAATAACACTTTGCCCGGAATGGGTGATTACCAAAAAGAAAGGACACTGATCACCTCATTATTAATGCAATGGATTCCAAACGAAGAATTAATCGATCTTTTACCCACTTTATTCATGCGGCATCGTCTGCCCAACGTCGCGTTTTTTATGGACGATATGCAAACGGTTCAATTTATACAACAGCATCTTTCTGCTGAATGTATCCAGGGTATTCTCAACAACGCACAACATACGGTCCACCTGGCGCCTGAAAAGTTGCAAAAAGGCTATGTTGATAACACCAAGATGCTAACGCTTGAGCATATCAAGGGCATGCTTGCTTCCTACATGGCTTCTTTTGATCCCATAACGCGATCATCGTTGCTGTTCGGTGTGATCGGAGAAGCAATTTTAATTCAGTGGATTGAGCAAAATTTACATCTCGGATTGCTCATGGTGAATTTATATGCTTCCTACGAAGATGCTGAGCGATTTATTCAAACCCATCATTCTTTGTTTCAAAATATCCCTGAGGGGGTGCTAAGACAATACCCTAAATTGAGTACTCTTGTCCGTGCAGTGAATGAAGAAGGCGGTAAAATCATAGACAGGTCCCTTGCGTAAATATTTTTAAGAGCCCCTAACAAATTTAGCATCATTGATGGTTCCTCTTTTGATAACCTGCAGGCTTTCAACCAATTCATCAACACCCTATATGTTCAAAGTGAAATTCAGAGTATAATAGTGGGTTTATTGCATACCATAGGTATTGTTTATGAGTTGGCTTAAGAAATTACTGCCTTCCAAAATCAGCACAGAAACGTCGCAGAAAAAAGGCGTCCCTGAGGGACTTTGGGTCAAATGCCTGAGCTGCAATGAGGTTCTATACCGATCCGAGTTGGAAAAAAATCTTTCTGTTTGCCCAAAATGCGGGCATCATCATCGCTTGACTGCACGTGATCGTTTGGCACAATTTTTAGACGATCTTGGCCAAGATGAAATAGCAGCTGATCTCGAGCCTATTGATCGTCTAAAGTTTCGCGATTCAAAAAAATACAAAGATCGCATTACTCAAGCTCAAAAAGCCACGGGTGAAAAAGAAGCATTGATTGTTTTAAAAGGCACGCTTAAACAACAGCCTGTGGTTGCGAGTGCTTTTGAATTTGGGTTTATGGGTGGCTCCATGGGAGCTACTGTTGGTGAAAAATTTGTGCGGGCAATCAATACTGCCATTGCGGAGAAAAGAGCTTACATTTGTTTCACCGCCAGTGGTGGCGCTAGAATGCAAGAAGGATTGTTTTCTTTGATGCAGATGGCGAAAACCTCAGCCGCGTTAGCAAAATACGCAAAAACAGGTTTGCCGTTTATCGTGGTGTTAACAGACCCAACCATGGGTGGTGTATCGGCCAGCTTTGCGAGCCTGGGTGATATTATCATTGCCGAACCGAATGCTCTCATTGGCTTTGCGGGTCCTCGTGTTATTGAACAAACCGTGCGGCAAACATTGCCAGAAGGGTTTCAGCGCAGTGAATTTTTGCTGGAACATGGTCACATTGACATGATTGTTGAGCGCAAAGCGCTGCGACTGACCATTGCTGAGCTTGTGGCCAAGCTAACCCACCGTGGAGTCCTAAATCGTGTCGACGACTCTTTTTGACGGAGCCACACTAGACGATTGGTTGCATTATTTAGAACATCGTGATGCAAATCCAATTCGTTTGGGCTTGCAGAACACCCGTCTTGCTGCCCAGCGTTTGAACCTATTGGCGATCCATGCTCCTGTCATTACAGTAGCAGGAACCAATGGCAAAGGCTCTACGGTGGCTGCGTTGGAGGCTATTTACAGTGAGGCCGGTTACAATGTTGGCACTTACACTTCTCCTCATCTTTTCGTTTACAATGATCGTATTCGGGTGAATCAGCAATCTATACCCGACGCTGAATTGCTGTTTGCGTTTCAAACCATTGAAAAGAGTTGTGCTGACCTGTCGCTGACATTTTTTGAGGTGACCACTCTTGCTGCTTTGTTGTATTTTAAACAGTTTAAATTGGATGTCATGCTTTTAGAAGTGGGTTTGGGCGGGCGTTTGGATGCCACCAATATCATTGATGCGGATCTGTCCATTATCACGACCATCGCTTTTGATCATCAACATTTTTTAGGGGATACACTGGAAGCAATTGGTGGTGAAAAAGCGGGGATTTTAAGGGCCAATAAACCGGCAATCTACGCCGATGAAAATCCACCTCAAAGTGTCCTGTCTAAAGCGGCAGAGCTTCACGTGCCATTGGCTTTGCTTGGAAAAACCTACACGCTACAAGTTAGTGATGATGCTTTGCAAATCAATTATGGGTCTGAAAAAATACAATTGCCCATCCCGAGTATTCATCCCAAAACGGCTGCTTCCGCTGTGGTGGCTAGCCAGTTATTGCAATCTAAATTACCTGTCGCGCCGATGCATTTGATTAAAGCGATGCAAAATGTTTCCATCCAAGGCAGATTACAACGTGTTGACGGTGTTGTCCCTACGCTATTGGATGTGGCACATAACCCCCAAGCGGTGGCGTTACTGGTGCGTGCGGTGAAAGATTATCATCCAAAACAACACGTGCATGCTGTTTTTTCAGCATTGCAAGATAAAGATCTTTGCGGTTTAATTAAACCTATGCTAGAGCATGTGGATTTTTGGTACACGGCTTTATTAACAGGCAACAGAGCATCCAGCGAAGAGCGTTTGTCATCTGTTTTTCAAACCGTGATGGGTGCGGTTCCAACATGTTATAATCATCCGAAAAACGCATACCGTGCCGCGGTTTTGCGAGCTAAACCTGGGGACTTAATTGTCGTTTATGGTTCTTTTCTTACGGTGCAAGCAGTTTATGGTTTGTGCCATGGAGAAAAGCAAGAGGAGAATAGCAATGAAATTTGTAATGAATGAGCGTCTGAAACATCGGTTGACAGGCTTGGTGGTCATTGTTTCCATTGCTATTATATTTTTGCCGGCAATGATGAAAAAATCCAATCAGCGTTTTGAGGAAAACATGAATGTTTCCTTAAAACTACCAGCAAAACCTATGCCTCCTAAAGTATCGATTCCTAATCAGCAAGCCATGTTTCAAACGGTCAAAGTTGCTCATGTGGATGTGCCAAAAATAGCGCAACCACGTCCTTCGCAAATTGCCAAAGCTGAATCATTAAGTGCAAAACTAACCACCACGGCTGTTGCGGTTGTGAGTAAACCTGCTGGGGTTGCTGCGAAGTCTGCCGCCATTGCCGCTGTTGTCATGAAGCCGACCGTGCCTATCGTGACCAAAGTTGCTGTTGTAAAAAAAGAAAAATACGCGATCCAGCTGGCTTCTTTTGCACAGCAAAGCAACGCGCAATCATTGGTTACAAGACTTAAAAGTCAGGGCTATGCTGCGTCCTATACCAAATTTACCACCAAACAAGGTAATTTTTATAAAGTTGTGGTTGGGCAAATCAATGCACGCGAAGAGGCCTTGCATCTGCAAAAAAAATTAGCCACAAACATGCAATTAAATGGTTTCGTTGTTAAGGCTGTGGGTTAGATCATGGGAGTAGCAGGGCATTGGATTGATTATGTTATCCTGGGAATTGTTGGTTTATCCATACTGACTGGGGTGTTCCGTGGTTTTGTAAAAGAACTCATCGCGTTATGTGTTTGGGCATTGGGTATTTGGCTAGCTTTTAGTTATTCACAACAACTCGTGCCTAAGCTGCAGCCTTATGTTCAAGATAAAACAGCAAGCGTTGTAATTGCTTTTATTGCCATACTGCTTGGGACTTTAGTGGTTGGGGGCATTGTTAATGCGTTGCTGAGTTTCATTCTGCAGCGCTCCGGGTTAAGTGGTACGGATCGTTTGCTGGGGTTGGTTTTTGGGTTTGCGCGGGGAATGTTTATCGTTGCTCTGGTGATCCTGGTGGTCAAAATGACCTCTATCCCCGATACTGAATACCGCCAGCACTCTTATTTGTATGCTCGATTTGATCCGATCGTGAATTGGTTGTATGGTTTTTCCCCGGAATTTATTAAAAGAATGAAAAAAATCGACAAAAGTGATTCCAAAGACCATGCGGTTGAAGCGGTGCCAGAGCCGTAGGGCGCTGGATTGCTTCGCTTCGCTCGCAATGACGAAAAAGAGCTCGCAATGACGAACAAAAAGAGCAATTTTTGAATAAAGAGAGCGGCTACAGAACAAAGAGACAATGGCATGGATTTTCTAGTGGTTCTGACTCGATTTTTTTAGCCAATACAAAAGCAACTCGTCATCATTGCAAGCACTGATTCTTGATTTGTTCCTGCTGGCCCATGCGCGTAATTTTTCTTGTTGCCACCATTCTAAAATCTCAGGGTATATGTAATGTTTCTGGCAGACGTTGACGGTATGCCCTAACAACAATGCCACTTCTTTGATGACGTCTTGGGGGATTTGCGTTGATGTTTGAGCTTGACCATTGTAATGAATTAACCGACATAATGTTTCACGACAAGCAATCCACGTTCTAAAATCTTTTGCAGTAAAAGGTTGTTGAGTAAGCTCTTGTAAATAATGATTGATGTCTTGGGATGTAACAACATTTAAATCGCCAGCTTCGTCGTGGTATTTAAACAAATTATACCCAGGAATTTCCTCGCAGCGTCTTAAAACACGTAACAATTTTTTTTCTTTGATATCAATGTGCCACGGTTTGGAATTTTTACCTTCAAAATGCAAAATTGCCCGGTTTTCGTGAAAAGACAAATGCTTTTTGCGCAAAGTGGTTAAACCATAGGATTTATTCTCTTTTTCATAAATAGAATTACCTATTCTTGCCGATGTTTTATCGAGCAAATAAATCACCGCGCAGATAATTTGTTGCTTCTGCATGGTGGGTTTTTTATTTAATTCGTGATTGAGGTGTTGCCGTATGAAAGGCAATGATTGGCCAAATTCGAGCATTTTATGAAATTTTTGTTGTTGTCTGTGTTTTTGCCAAAGCGGGTGGTAACGGTATTGTTTTCTATTTTTATTGTCTCGACCTGTCGCTTGAATATGGCCGTTTGCAAAAGGGCATATCCACACATCATGATAAGCTGGCGGGATGGCTAATTTTTCAATGCGTTTTAATGTGAAAGGGTCGACAATGCGTTTTCCTTGGTAATCATAACGAAACCCATTGTTTGAGTAGCTCCGAGAGATTCCAGGCATGGCATTATTCACATAACGCAAATGCGCTTCTTCTGCAATTTTTTCACATTCAATGGCTGAATACAATGAAATTTCCATGGCGTGGCCTTGGTGATTGAGCGTGGTTCATTGCTCTTATTTCTTAAGTATAGCTGCAAGATGGATGCCGCGGAATGGAGCTTAAGGATTGCTTTGGCATAATCCAATCGCCAATTGTTCTAATCCTTGCCATACTTGGGTGTTGCGATTGGATTTTATGCCCTCATCCAGTTGATGGCACATGAACAGTAAGTGCTGCAAATGTGCCGTAGGCAACCGCTTCACGGTCAATTCGTACAATTTTGTACGTTGCGGCCATATTTTAAGTTGGTTACAGGCCGTGGTTAAGGGCACGGATTGTCGCAGCAAAGAAGACAATTGAATCAGTAATCGAATTTCTTGTGTCATTAACCACAAGATTAACGTGGGTTCGGTGCGATCTTGGCTGGATTTTTGCAATAATCGCAGTGCTTTTTCCAATTGACAACTCAAACAAGCGTCTGCTAACTCATACAATTGGTAATCACATTGATCAATCAATTGTTCTTTAACCTGCTCCAGCGTTACTGCTTCGGCTGCGCCATAGGACAGTATAATTTTTTCAATCACTTGCGCGCAGGCCAATAGATTACCATGGGTGTGTTGTTGAATCAGTTCAGGTACTTTGGGTTCATAACGAATGTTTTGGGACGTTAATTGGCCGTTGATCCAATGGATTTGGGCCAACGCTCTCATGGTTTACAAACCCGCTGAATTGTTTATGAGGGACATTGCTGGCTCTAAAAATGACAATGCAACGGGGGTTGATTTGTTCAATGTAAGTTTGCAATGCTTTCTTCCCCGCACTGTCTAACGTTTTTTTATCGTAACGGACATCGAGTAAAATAGAGTCTGCAAACAGGGAATAGCTATTGGCTTCCTCAATCAATAGACGCCAGTCTTCGGCCGCATGAATTTGCAGGGTTTTACTATCGCAGGCATGTTGTTGCTGACACACGCGTTTGATATCGACCGCTGCTTCGTTCAATAGGTATGGATCTTGGCCTGTTAAAATGTACAATGCGTGCCGTTTTTTGTTTAATGTGGCTAGCAATGCTGGAGGTTTAATGAGCATGTTGTGCGCCTATTCTATCCAGCACTTGTACCACGGCATCCATGCGCATTTCGCGTTTTAACGTTTCTTCTTCAAAATTTGAACCTAGGATTCGATCGCTGTTTACAGTCAATAACCGCGTTACAACAACAGTTGACGAGGGAAGAATTTCTTTGCCTTTTGCCCGCGTTAATTTAAAACGTAACGAGTAAATCAATTGGTATTGCCTGGGGGTCGTGCTGGAACTAATACTGCTGATTTGTTGACGGGTGGTGTCTTGTTCCATTATCAGCCAGTAAGTTGCCGTGGCGGGATCAGGGTTAACACGCAAGGAATACCCTTGCAATTGTGTGGTCAGTAGGGGCTCTAAATCGCGATGAGCATCTTCAATGACAATGGCCACGTTATTTAACCAAGCAGGCAGGCCATGAATGCCTCGAAGGTGGAACCCGCAGCTGGTTAATAACAAGGTTGAACAAAGCAACATCAGAAACAATGATCGATATTTCATGGTGATTCAACTGGCTCGGGGGTGTGAATGAATCCCCGTTTTCACGGGGATGATAAACGCTTTGTGCGATCTATTTAGCCCGACACAACCAAATTAATCAGTTGGCGATGAGCAACCACAATCGATTTTACAATGTTTTTGCCTTCAATAAAGCTAACAACGTGCTGTTTTGCCAATTCAATCAATTCGTCATTGCGAATCCGAGTTTGCGAGGGTGAAGCAATCTG
>CAZGKX010000002.1:57941-65598 GCA_964525945.1 uncultured Legionellaceae bacterium | reverse complement strand
CGACACTGGCAGTAAATCCACCCCGCAGTTTGCCGTTCACTTGCACGACAAAATCAGCATCTTCTGTTTTAAGCGCACTTTTATCAAGTTTAGGCCAAGATGCATCAATAATTGCTTTTTCAAAACCCAGTTGTTGCCAGACGACGTGGCATATATGTGGGGTAATTGGTGCTAATAAACGCAGTAGAATGCTGAGGCCTGAGTGTAAAAAATATTTATCATGTTCTGTTTCAATGTGATAAGCACTTAATTCATTAAACAGTTTCATGCAGCTGGAAACAACGGTATTAAACTGCTGACGCTCAAAATCATGGCTTGCTTGCTGCAATATTTGATGAACAACCAAACGGGATTTTTTTAAGCGGCTTTCACAATTTTGCCATTGAATATCATGGTTGCCATCCAGATACGCTTTATTGACTTCAATGCACAAAGCTTGGTGTTGGCAGGTAAAGGCCCATAATCGTTTTAAAAAGCGATGCGAACCTTCCACACCTGCATCCGACCACTCCAATGATTGCTCAGGAGGGGCTGCAAACATGACAAATAATCTTGCAGTGTCCGCGCCGTATGTGTCAATTAAATGATTGGGGTCCACGGTATTGCCAACGGATTTTGACATTTTGTGACCGTTGCGCAGCACCATGCCTTGGCTTAATAAGGCTTTGAAAGGTTCGTCGGAATTGACCAAACCCTCATCACGCATCAGTTTATGGAAAAAACGCGCATACAATAAGTGCATCACCGCATGTTCAATGCCACCCACGTATTGATCAACCGGGGTCCAATATTTAGCGCGATCATCGAGCATGGCGTTGGTTTGGCCTTTGCAAGCGAACCGTGCGTAATACCAAGACGATTCAATAAAGGTATCAAAGGTGTCTGATTCTCGAGTGGCATCTTGACCGCATTTCGGGCAGGTGGTGTGGATGAAGTCATTGCACTGGGCAAGAGGCGACCCACTCCCTGTCAATTCGATTTGCTCGGGTAGCGTCACCGGTAATTCTTCTTCGGGAACCGGCACAATTCCGCATTCTTCGCACATAATCATAGGAATCGGCGTGCCCCAATACCTTTGGCGAGAAACGCCCCAATCGCGTAAACGGTAATTGACGGTGGCTTTGCCCGCGTCATTGTTTTCTAAAAAGGCAGTGATTTCTTTTTTTGCAGCCGCGGATGTTAAACCATCGAAGCTTTGCGAATGAATCAATACACCTTCGCCAGTGTAAGCGGATTTTGATAAATCATGCGATTTTTCGCTGGGTTGAATGACTTCTTGCAGAGGCAAGTTGTATTTTTGGGCAAATTCCCAATCGCGTTGATCATGAGCAGGAACGGCCATAACTGCGCCAGCACCATATTGCATCAACACAAAATTGGCTATCCAAACAGGAATTTCTTTGCCGCTCACTGGATGAAGAGCTTTCATCCCCGTGTCAATGCCCCGTTTTTCCATGGTGGCCAATTCTGCCTCGGCCATTTTTATGCCTTGGCAACTGTCAATAAACGCTTGGACGTCAGCATCGTTATTGGCGGCGAATTTTGCTAAGGGATGATCAGGGGCAACAGCTAAGTACGTTGCTCCCATCAGGGTATCGGGCCGAGTGGTGTAAATTTTAAGGCGTTTGGGGAAACCATTCACTTTAAAAAAGATTTCACTGCCTTCCGAGCGACCAATCCAGTTCCGTTGCATTTGTTTGACTTGGGATGGCCAGCCATCCAGCGTGTCTAAACCAAGCAATAATTCATCCGCATAGGCGGTAATTTTTATAAACCACTGAGATATTTCTTTGCGTTCCACCAACGCTCCGGAGCGCCATCCTCGTCCATCCACGACTTGTTCATTTGCTAAAACGGTTTGATCCACTGGATCCCAATTGACCACCGCATTTTTTTTATAAACCAAACCTTTTTCAAACAATTTGATAAAAAACCATTGTTCCCATTTGTAATAACAGGGATCACATGTGGTGATTTCACGACGCCAGTCATAGGCATTGCCTAATTTCATAAATTGGGCTTTCATGGCGGCAATGTTTTTTCTCGTCCATTCGGCAGGAGGGATACCATTTTTAATGGCGGCATTTTCAGCAGGCAGCCCAAATGCATCCCAACCTATGGGTTGCAAGACATTTTTACCCAAGGCGCGCTGATAGCGACTAATGACATCGCCTAACGTGTAATTTCGAACGTGCCCCATGTGCAAAGAGCCACTGGGGTAGGGAAACATGGATAAGCAATAGAATTTTTCTTTATTCAAATCTTCAGTGACATTGAATGATTGTTTTTTTTGCCAATATTGTTGTGCTTGCTCTTCAACGTCTTGCGGTATGTAGCTTATTTCCATGGTTTAAACATTAAAATTGTGAGGTTGATAAGGATAACGCCTCTTGAGTGTGGCAGCAAGAGGTTGGGTGAAGAGAAGAGAAATATAAATAGAAAGAGCTAGGTTTTATGTTTTGTGTTTATGAATGGTAAGTCGGTAAAAGAAAGGCCCAGCATACCTACGTTCTGCGTTTCATAGGCGGCATCCAATTTCGATCTGAAATAACGATCGTCTGGATACCGCATAAAACATGGTACATGGACCTATGAAGCATTCTTCAAAATATCAATGTAATGCTCGGATCCAGGGCTTCAATTTCGTCAGCCAGATCAACCATCAACTCTTGTTCGGCGGTAAGTGAGTTTGGAGAAGGTTTGCTGGAAAACATACTCAACCCTACCGTTGCGATTGAAACACCGCCAAGGCATAAACCCGTACTTACTCCTACGCCTGCACCGGTGATAGCAATGAATATGCCGGCTGCCACAACGGCCACTCCCAATGCCAGCATGAGCACGCTCGCTATTGTCCAATTTACATTGTTACTGGCATTAACGTTTGCAAATGTTCTGTACTCATCCAGACAGGCAGCCCGGTCATGGCCTGGTTTAGCTTCCAACAGTTGAATAGTAAGCCGAAGCGCATCGACAATATTTTCTAGCTCCGTCTCATCAAATTCCTCCGTTTCATCTAGATCATCGGTGTTCATCATTGCCCTAAACGCATCTTTTACAGCATTGGCTTTGTCGATAATTTCGGAGTGTTCCGTTGCATCGATGCTGTCAATGAGCGTTGATAGTTTATAATCCAGCAATATTGTGGAATTAGGACATTGTTGCAATAAACGAGGTAAAACATTAGCTCCATCGTATTTTTGAATCAGTTGAATAAAAAACGTACCATCATAAGTTAAATCCAGGAGTTTCTGGCGTGGGATTTTTGTCAAAATTGCTTCAATTTCTGTATGGAGCAATAAATCGAGAAAATCACCAAAAGTTGGGAAGTCGGTGATTTTTGATGGATGCGCCATCACAACGTCTATTATCCATGCTTTTTTCGTAGGTGTTAACCCTTCCGTGTGCAGAATCGCAGCAAGTGGAGTGGTACCATCCAGTAAATCATTTAATAATTCGGTATTAATCTTAGTGTTGTCGCTACCCAGGATTGTTTGCATAATGAGCTCTAAATCACTAACGGGAGGTGACGAGCTTTTCTGTGGAGCAGGTTTAGGAACGGTTACTTTTGCTTTAGGAGGCACAATGGGTGGCGCGGGTGGCTGAGCCCCTTTCTTTTGGCCAATTTTTAATTTTCGATACGATGGCGTGCATGCTTCTTTGTGCGTTTTTGACACTTCATCAATCAAATCCACGCGGTAACGTTTTAATTCTTCAAACACAACATCCAAAATAAAATGATGAACATCAAACCTTAGGGGTTGATCGGCTGTTGAGCGGTGATCGTCTGCATAAAAACCTTTTAAAACAGCCATTTCTTCTTCGTATAAAAAATCCATATGAAACATGTCCAATGCGATGAGTTGGTCATGCTCCAGCTCTTTTTTCAATTGCTCGCGATGGGCGCGATTAAGCGCTACCAGCAATGCTGTAGTGTAAGATTCTTCGCTAGGAGAGGCGGCTTTTAGGTGAGATAAATGATTGTGAAGCACATTGAGCACCATTTCGACTTGCTCAGGGGTTAATTTGGAGGCAACATTTTCTGCGCTTAACTCAAGAGTATTTTTTTCCTTTGCCCAATGCGCTAAAATCGTTCGATTGGCTTTTGCCTCTTGTTCTTTATCTGCTAGGGCCGCTTGTTGTTTGTTTTGTTCGGCTTGAAGTTTATCAAACCAGGTTTTATACACTGTTTTAAAATCAGTGGCGTCAATCGCGGCAATGGCATGATGGTCGGTGTCAGAGGTCATAATGAGTCGGGGATCACCACTTGTTTCTGCGCCAGTAAACATCGTCGCGGGTCGTTGCGGCTGTTCATTATGCCACGGGTGGTTGCTGTCCGAGGCGTTCCAGCGCTGGCCTCTTAGATAAAATGAGTCTTTAACATTAAAGCGAAACATTGCGTTGTCTTTAAATGCTAGGCAATACGATGGATGATTGTCCATGGCGATGACACGAAATTTTTTGATTTGGTTGGCGTCCAACTTAACAAATTCAATGTCAGCAGGCATGTTGTCGCTAAGCGTCGCATCCGCGATCTCAACGTCTAAAGTACCATCCTCTACTTGCGCAATATCGCACCAGTGTGGGACCGACCATGCGTTGCTAGCCGGCAATGGGTAGCTGATGAGTATGCGCGGATAATAAATTAATGTCGATATTTGCGCAGCAGAACTGTCCACGGCAGTGTCTTCAGCGTCTGATTTTGCTTCACTTTCACCGCTATCAGAAGTATGAGCCGTTAGCCATGATTGCTGTTGCAAATGCAAGTTCGCTAGTTGGTCCTTGTTCTCGGCGTTTACGGTTTTATAATCTTCGTCGCCTCTCATCTGTAAACGCCGATCGATCTTTTGTTCTTCGGAAGTAAATGCCTTGGCCGGTGGTAGGAGGTCGCTGTTGGACCACTCCTCCGCGGCTGTTGGTGTCCATGCCCTGCCTCTGGTTAAATTTTGAAAACTAAAATCGAAACGGTACAATTTCTCGTCATGCAACGCCAGGCAATATGTTTTTTGTTCTTCTAATAAATCGTTTACCCGTAGCTTTTTTACAACGCTAGCGTCCAGTGTAAAAAACTGATCATCAGCGGGCATTCCATCGGTCACTGCTTTGGCGAATCGAAAAATAAGTTTATTGTCGTCACCGAGTTCAATATCACACCAATGCAAAGCTGACCAATCATTGCTGTCAGCAAGGGGATAACGCACTAAAATTCGATGATAACGTGGCATTTTTCAATCTCCATAAACATGTTGGCGAAGATTATACCATTATGTGGGTTAAATTGTCACACCTGTTTTATTATTTTTCTGTTTGTGATGTGACGGCGCGCTGATGTGATCCCTGCGAGTATCACCAGGCATAAGCAAAGCAACAACAGCCAACCATCCCCCCAACGTACCCAGGGTGTTGCGCCTGTTGCAGGGTAAAGGGTTGCTTCTAAAACACCGGCCGTGAAAGCAGGGAGTGTATGCAGCAATTGCCCATGTTCATCAATGATGGAGGACAGTCCTTCTTTGTTGGCAACCACTTGGAAACGTCCCGTCAACATGGACAAGACCTGGGCCATTTGCAATTGTTGGTACATTGCTAAGGAATGGCCAAACCAGCCATCGTCACTGATCGAGACAATCCACTGGGCTTGCGGCATTTGCTGGCGAAGCAATTGGGGGTACGCTAATTCATAACAAATGAGTGATGCTATGGGGTAATGGTTGCTGTGGATCAATTTTTGGTTCGATTTGCCTGGTTTCATATTGGCGGCGGGTATGGAAAGCCACTCTGTTAAAACTCTAAACGATTGGGGAATAAATTCGCCGAAAGGGACTAAGTGTTGTTTGAAATAAAATCCTTTCGCACGCCCAAGAGCAGTCAGCGTGTTGTAATACGCGTTGTCGTCAGCCGTTGTAGGCATAGGGATGCCTAGCAAAATGGAGGTACCCATTTCTTTGGCGCGTTGGTGAATGTTGTCCATAAAATCGTGAATGTAGCTTGCCGGCAAAGGAATCGCCGACTCAGGCAAAACAATGAGTTGCTTTTTGCCAATCAGTTGATTAAATGCATCGTCGTATTGCTGCAATAACTGCCAAAATAAATGTTCATCCCATTGATCACGAATGGATAAGTTAGGCTGAACCACTGCGACCGAGATTGGGGTAGGGTTCACCGTGGTCCATTCTATTTTGTGAAGCAACCCTGGTGCCAGTAAAATGGCAATGAATGCCATGAGGTAGAGGTATTTCAGTGGGCGTTTGCTGAATACGCTGGCCACCAAGAAGGTCGCACTCAAACAGGCAAAAAAACCTGTACCGTAGACGCCAATGATCGGCAATAAATGTTTTAATGGGGTGTCTATTTGTGCGTAACCAAGCAGCAACCAGGGGAAGCCACTGAGAAACGTGGAGCGTGCATACTCACCCAAGCACCAAAGGGCACTAAATAGAAAACACTGCAGTAACATCGAACGCTTTATAGACAGTTGGCTGTACAATAAAGCGACTAAACCTGGGTAAATAGCTAAATAAAAAACAAAAAACAAAGTGATTATTGCAGAAACGAGGGCGTTAAGATGGCCGTATTCATGAACACTGACATAAATCCACGACACGCCAACCCCTAAAAACCCCAAGCCAAAAATAAAACCATTGATAAATGCTTGCTTGCGGGGCTGTTGTTGCAATTGGGCAAACAATAACGCCATACCCAGGATAGCGAGCCCTGGCAAATGAATGGGTGCAAACCCACACGGCACGAGAATGCCTGCGAAAAGGCAACGCCACAGCCATTGATCGCGAATTGCCGATTTGATGCGAGAGAATTGTTTATTGACAACGGAGGTTTGCAGCATCACGAAAAAAATGGACTTAAACCAGGCAAGATAGAGGAGTCTATAAAAAAGATCAAGCTTTAATATTCTTTTAAGGACGTGTAGGATAAGGATTCGTTATCAAATGGAGATGGATGGTATGTATAACGTGTTGATTGCAGGAGCAGGCAAAGTGGGTAGTCTAATTGCTTGTTTGTTAGGGGAGTGCGGCGATTATCAAATTCATTTGCTGGATGTTGAATTTGAAGGCAAAGACGTTACACGGTTATTGCGTGCCATGCCTGAGATAAAAACAGTATCGCTGGATGTTTACGATCAAGATGCAATGCGTGATTATTTGTTGAAACATCAAATCAATATCGTGGTCTCAAGTTTACCGTATTTTTTAAACACCCATGTCGCACAAGCTGCTAAAAACTCCAAAGCCCATTATTTTGATTTAACAGAAGACACGGCTATAACTCAGGCCATTAAAACAATAGCGCAAGGGGCAGAAACGGCTTTTGTTCCTCAATGCGGATTGGCACCAGGATTTATTAGCATTGTCGCCAACAGCATCATGCAAGAGTTTGATGAATGCTTGCATGCTAAACTGCGTGTTGGTGCATTACCACAACGTGCAAGCAACGCCCTGTGTTATTCATTGACATGGTCGACCGATGGTCTCATCAACCAATACGGCAACCCCTGTTTTGGGATTGAAGGCGGTCGTATGATGACCTTGCAGCCTTTAGAAGGTTTAGAATCCATTCAACTGAATGGTCAAGAATACGAAGCATTTAATACCTCGGGTGGTTTAGGAAGCCTTGCAGAACAGTATCAGGTAAAAATTCAAAG
>CAZGKX010000002.1:33444-57931 GCA_964525945.1 uncultured Legionellaceae bacterium | reverse complement strand
AAGCTTGCAATACAAAACCATTCGTTACCCGGGTCATTGTGAAAAAATGCGCTTCTTAATGAATGACCTAGGGCTCAACACAGATCGCGAGACGTTAAAACGTGTGTTGGAACATGCTGTTCCAAAAACGTACCAAGATATGATCATCGTTTATGTTTCCGTTGAAGGGTACCAACAAGGGGAGTTCATTGAAAAAAACTATGTTAAGACAATGTACCCTAAAGTTATCCAAGGCATTGAATGGACTGCAATCCAAGTGAGCACGGCTTCTGGTGTGTGTGCTGTTATTGATTTAATGATGGGGCAAGCCAATGAATACCGTGGCTTTGTTTACCAAGAACAATTTAAATTAGCGGATTTGTTAAGCAATCGTTTTGGTCAATATTTCGGAGAATAGCGAGCATGGATTTATTAAAACGGTTATCAATCAATGCGCTTAATCCAGGTGCTTCTTCGGGAGATTGGAGCAGTGTAATAAGAGAGTCACGTTTAGTGTCCATCAACCCCACAACCAATGCGGTGATTGCTGAAATTGCCACCAGCAATATGGACGATTATGAATGCATCATGGAACGAGCTCAGAGTGCTTTTCTGGCTTGGCGAGAAAAACCAGCACCCTTGCGAGGTGAAATCATTCGACAAATAGGCCAAGCCCTCCGTGATCACAAAGATTGGTTGGGGAGTTTGGTTTCTTTGGAAATGGGAAAATCCAAGCAAGAAGGTGATGGTGAAGTGCAAGAAATGATTGATATCGCTGATTTTGCGGTGGGTCAATCCAGGATGCTTTATGGCAAAACCATGCACTCTGAACGCCCCAATCATCGCATGTATGAACAATGGCACCCTTATGGGGTTGTTGGCATTATTTCTGCGTTTAACTTTCCAGTCGCGGTGTGGGCTTGGAATGCTTTTATTGCGGCAATTTGTGGAAATGTGACCGTTTGGAAGCCCTCCGCCAAAACACCTTTATGCGCTATTGCTGTGCAGAATATCTGCAATGAGGTGCTGAAGAAAAACGATTGCCCAGCCATTTTCTCCTTGATCATACCCGAATCACGCGAAATAACGGATGCCTTTGTGAACGACACGCGTGTTCCGCTTGTTTCATTCACTGGTTCGACCGCTATTGGAAAACGAGTCGCTGCGGCTGTTGCTGCTCGCCTGGGCCGCAGTATCCTTGAGTTGGGAGGAAACAACGCTATCATTTTGGATGAGTCCGCTAATCTTGACTTGGCCATTCCTGCGATTGTTTTTGGAGCAGTCGGTACAGCCGGGCAACGGTGCACCTCGACGCGTCGTTTGTTCGTGCATGAGTCCCAATACCCCACCGTTATTAAACGTTTGCAACATGCTTATAAGCAAGTGACGATAGGTGATCCCTTGGACACTAAAAATCTAATGGGGCCGTTGATTGATGGCGATGCTGTTGAGCAATTCAAACAAGCCATTCGCTCCATTCAAGACGCGGGTGGCACCATTTTGGTGGGCGGTGACGCGGTGCAACGCGCAGGCCATTTTGTGCAGCCAACCCTGGTAGTTGGTTTGCAAAATAGCCACAGCATTGTCCAAACAGAAACGTTTGCACCTATCTTATACGTGATGACCTACCAAAAACTTTCGGAAGCAATCATTTTGCAAAATGCTGTTCCACAAGGTTTATCGTCAGCTTTATTCACG
This sequence comes from uncultured Legionellaceae bacterium, assembly GCA_964525945.1. Taxonomy (GTDB): domain Bacteria; phylum Pseudomonadota; class Gammaproteobacteria; order Legionellales; family Legionellaceae; genus CAZGKX01. The sequence continues at coordinate 56,254 of CAZGKX010000002.1, read as the reverse complement.
CAAAATTTAAATCATGCTGAACGCTATTTAAGCGCCATGGGCAGTGATTGTGGCATAGCCAATGTCAATATCGGCACGTCTGGAGCGGAAATCGGGGGAGCATTTGGTGGCGAAAAAGAAACAGGAGGGGGGCGTGAGTCCGGCTCTGATTCTTGGAAAGGCTACATGCGTCGCCAGACCAATACGATCAATTGGGGGGATGAACTGCCATTAGCGCAGGGTATTAAGTTTAATATTTAAAAGCGGCCCGAATGATCACAAACTATAGCGTGGGCATCGCGGTGCTCTTTTTTGTCCACGCTATCACACCTTACTTATTTATAGATGCACATTAGGATACTAACCATGACAGAACCATTTTTTATTAAAAAAATTGCGGTTTTAGGCGCAGGTGTAATGGGAGCTCAAATTGCAGCACATTGTGTGAATGCTGGTTTTGAGACGTTGCTTTATGATCTGGAAGCGAAAGAGGGGCCGCACAATGGCCTTGTGGATAAAGCCATTGTGCAGTTGCAGAAATTAAAGCCATCACCGTTGGCAACAACGCGCACAGCGTCTTTGTTGCAAGCGCGCAACTACGCGGATCATTTACCGGAATTAGGCACGTGTGATTTGATCATCGAAGCCATTGCGGAACGTTTGGATTGGAAAGAAGCATTGTACCAGCGCATTACTCCTTTTTTAAACAAAAAATCGATTCTGGTCAGCAACACATCTGGGTTAAGTATCAATGAGTTAATCACGGTTTTGCCTGCTTCGCATCACCATCGTTTTTGCGGGGTGCATTTTTTTAACCCCCCGCGTTACATGCATTTAGCAGAAATCATCCCGGCCAAAACCACATCGCCGGATTTGATGGATAGTTTGGAAAGTTGGTTAACGAGGTATTTGGGAAAAGGGGTTGTTCGTGCAAAAGACACCCCTAATTTTATCGCCAATCGCATCGGTGTTTTTTCCATTTTGGCAACATTGCATCATGCAGAAACCATGAAATTGGGTCTGGATGAAGTGGATGCTTTGACCGGCGTTTTATTAGGGCGGCCTAAATCAGCCACGTTCAGAACAATGGATGTGGTCGGATTGGATACGCTGCAGCATGTGGTGAAAAACATGCAGCAACAATTAACCAATGATCCTTGGCATGCTTATTTTCAATTGCCGGATTGGTTGACTCACCTCATTGAGGAAGGTCATTTGGGGCAAAAAACAGGCCAGGGTATTTACCGAAAAAATGCCAAACACATTGAAGTTTATGATGTAGGACGCACAGAATATCGCCAAGCCAGTGGCGTGGTCAGTGATGATGTAAAAACCATCATGAAAATCAAAGAGCCGCAAGCGCGTATGCAAAAATTGATGGCATCAGAGGATCCACAAGCGCGGTTTTTAAGCGCATGCTTTAGTGATTTATTTCACTACAGCGCATACCATTTGGAGGCAATCGCTGATACCGTTCGTGATGTGGACTCAGCTGTGCGTTGGGGATTTGGTTGGCAATATGGTCCTTTTGAAACTTGGCAAGCAGCGGGAGTCGATCAAATGCGAAGTTATATCGCTTGCACAATGGAGACAAAGCGAGCGATGAGTCAAGCTGAATTGCCGCAGTGGTTGTTCAATATTGATAATTTTTATTGCAACAAAGGGGCTTTTTCTCCGGCAAAAAATGAATTTAAACAAGCGAGCCAGCTACCTGTGTATCAACGTCAAATACTGTCTGAAAACATGACGACACCGGTTCAGCATAAAACCACCACGTTGTATGAAAATGAGGGTGTGCATTTGTTTCATCTCAAAGATGAGGTGGCGGTGTTATCGTTTAAAAGCAAAGCCAACACCATTGGGCAAGCGGTATTGGATGGCTTTAATCAAGCCATGGATGTTGCAGAGCGTGATTGCCAGGGTGTGATTGTTTATCAGACCGATGCTAATAATTTCAGTTCGGGCGCGGATCTACGCGGGGTCGCCGGTCTGATTCAAGCCAATAACATGACCGCTTTAGAAACCATGATCAGTCAATTTCAACAATTGGCGATGCGTTTGAAATATAGTTTTATTCCTGTGGTCGCGGCACTCAGAGGACGAGCTTTGGGTGGTGGTTGCGAGTTGATGATGCATTGTGATGCCGTTGTCGCGTCTTTTGAAGCGTACCCTGGTTTGGTTGAAGCAGGTGTTGGGTTGATTCCTGCCGGTGGTGGATGCAAAGAAATGGCCGTGCGGGCAGCGGCGGCACAAAGTAAAAATTTGATGGATTATATCCGAGTTTACTTTGAACAAATCGCAACCGCTGTGGTTGCAGGAAGTGCTCCAGAAGCATTGCAACGGGGCTATTTAAAAGCCAACGATAGTTGGGTGATGCATGCAAACGAGGTGCTCTATGCGGCTCTGGCAAAAGTAAAAGCCATGAATGCTGCGAATTACTTACCTCCCTTGCAAACACGTTTTGCCGTGGCAGGGCGCGAAGGCAAAGCCTTGTTACAGAGCGGGCTTGTGAATTGGTTAGAGGGTGGCTTTATGTCTCAACACGATTATTTCCTTGCAAGTCAATTGGCGCATGTGCTCTGTGGTGGTGATGTGAATCAAGGCACTTTGGTCGATGAAAATTGGTTGTTGCATTTAGAGAAAACAGCTTTCATGGCATTGGCCGCAACTCCTTTAACACAAGCACGCATTGCTCACTTATTGGAAACAGGCAAGCCGTTACGAAATTGATGGAGAAGAACATGACAAATGTATATATAGTGGATGTATTACGAACGCCCGTAGGCAAAGCACCACGTGGTGTTTTCAAGAACACTCTGCCGGATGATTTGTTGGCGCAAAACATTCAAGCGTTAAAGGCTCGACATACCGCTGTTGATTGGCAAGCCATTGGTGATGTCATTGTAGGATGTGCTATGCCTGAAGCAGAGCAAGGGATGAATGTGGCTCGCATCGCAAGCTTATTGGCTGACTTGCCGAACTCAGTACCGGCTATGACCATCAATCGTTTTTGTTGTTCAGGGGTACAAAGCATTGCGACAGCAGGGGCCTCCATCATGCAAGGTGATATGCAATTGGCGCTTGCGGGTGGAGTGGAAAGCATGTCGATGGTGCCGTTAGGTGGAAACAAGTACACTGCAAATCCTGCTTTTTTTGAAAATGAGCACATTGCTATCGCCTATGGTATGGGGATAACGGCTGAAATCGTTGCTAAAAAATGGCATATTTCCCGTGAGCAGCAAGATGAGTTTGCTGCAGAAAGCCATATACGTGCCATTGCTGCTCAGCAGCGCGGTGATTTTACGGCTGAAATTAGTCCTGTCACGATCATCGATCGAAGTGTGGATCTAAAATCACAACAAGTGATTTGTAAACAGCGCGTGATCCATCAAGACGAAGGCCCGCGGGCTGACACATCGTTCGAAGCCATTTCTAAATTGAAATCCGTTTTCGCAGCCAAAGGAACCGTCACCGCAGGCAACAGCTCTCAAACCAGCGATGGTGCAGGGATAGCTTTATTGGCCAGCGAGCACGCCTTAAAACAATACAATTTAAAACCAATCGGGCGCTTGCTGAGTTATGCGGTAGCGGGTGTACCCCCTGAAGTCATGGGCATTGGCCCGGTGCATGCTATTCCTTTGGCTTTGAAAAAGGCAGGACTTCGTTTGGATCAGATCGATTGGATTGAGCTCAATGAAGCATTTGCTGCTCAAGCGTTGGCGGTGATTAAAGAATTGGATCTACCGCGTGATAAGGTTAACCCATTGGGTGGCGCCATTGCTTTAGGACACCCTTTAGGAGCAACGGGTGCTATCAGAACGGCAACTTTATTGCATGGTTTACAGCGCACGAAAGGGCGCTACGGAATGGTCACGATGTGCATAGGTACGGGCATGGGTGCTGCTGCCATTTTTGAAGCATTATGATAAAACCGAGCCGTGCCCGCAAGGAAGCGGAACAATTTTGTGCATGAAATCTATTTTTAAGCGACAAGAAAATCTCCGCTTCCTTACGGTCGGGGCTCGGTTGCTGTATTTTAACTGGATTTTCCGGTAAAATTTAAACATTTTATAAGCATGAGTATTTATATTGAATGACGCAGCGCAAACAACGTTGAATTGGATACATGGTTTTATCGTTGAATACAATATTTGCCCTTTTGCAAAACGTGTTTTGGAACAAAATGGACTGGCCATTGATGTAGTGGCTGTCGATCAAGTCGAAGCCAGCCTTGAGGCAATGATGTCTGCAATTTTCCGCTTGGATGACGACAAGCAGGTGGAAACGATCTTGTTGGTTTTTCCTAAATTGCTGCAGGATTTTATGGCCTACCTTGATTTTGTAGAGCTTGCCGATAGGCTTTTGCTTGAACAAGGGTATGAAGGGATCTATCAACTCGCGACATTCCATCCCGATTATTGTTTTGAAGGGGTGGACCCAGACGATGTGTCGAATTATACCAATCGAAGCCCTTACCCGATGCTGCACTTGTTACGTGAAGACAGCGTTGAAAAAGCCATACAATTTTACGGGGACACCGATAAAATCCCCAAAAATAACATTGCATTGATGCATCAGCTCGGCCTCCAAAAAATCAAACAAATTCTCTCCTCAACCTAACCGCCCCGCGACTCGGGGGCTTGCACTCATTTCGATGGTTTCTGGTTCGATTTTTTGAATGGAATGATGGGACACCTCAAACTGTTGCAAGATTCCCCTTGCTTTCCAACCAACTTTTACGATCATTTGCGCGTTTTTTTGCAAGCATCATGTCCATTAACGCGATGGTGTTCGGTTCATCGTCCAAGGTCAATTGGATTAAACGTCTGGTGTTGGGATCCATGGTGGTTTCGCGGAGCTGGATGGGGTTCATCTCTCCCAGGCCTTTAAAGCGTTGCACATTGATTTTGCCTTTGTTTGTTTGCGTAAGCATGGCAATAATGTTGTCCTTTTCTTCATCATCCAAGGCATAATGCACGATTTTACCGGCGTCAATTCGATACAATGGCGGCATGGCTACATAGATATTTCCTGCATGCACCAACGGTTTGAAGTGACGCAAAAATAGGGCGCAAATTAACGTTGCAATATGCGCGCCATCCGAGTCGGCGTCGGCTAAAATGCATATTTTTCCATAGCGCAGTCCTGACAAATCGTCTGCTCCAGGATCCACACCAATGGCCACAGAAATATCATGAATTTCTTGAGATGCTAGCACATGGTTCGAATCAACTTCCCAAGTGTTTAAAATTTTACCTCTTAATGGGAGAATGGCTTGATAATCTTTGTTGCGAGCTTGTTTCGCGGAGCCGCCGGCAGAATCTCCTTCCACTAAAAATAATTCAGCTTGATTTAAATCTTGTTGCAAGCAATCGGCTAACTTACCAGGCAATGCTGGGCCTTGATGCACCCGTTTACGAGCAACTTGTTTGGCCTGTCGCAAACGTTTTTGAGCTCGCTCTATGGCAAGAGTGGCAAGAGTTTCGCCTTGGGACCTATGTTGATTAAGCCACAGAGAAAATGCATCTTTGATCACATTGCTTACAAACGCCGCTGATTGTCTTGAACTTAGTCGCTCCTTGGTTTGACCGGCAAATTGAGGCTCTTTCATTTTGATCGAGAGTACATATTGGCAGGGTTCCCACAAATCGTCGGCGGTTAATTTTACACCGCGTGGCAATAGATTTCTCAACTCACAAAAGGCAGACAATGCATCAAATAAACCAGAACGTAAGCCATTAACGTGAGTGCCACCTTGCACAGTCGGAATGAGATTGACATAACTCTCGTTCACAGCGTTGCCGCCCATGTGTTGTGACCACGCTAACGCCCAGTCGACAGTGCCTTCATCGCTTTTATATTCCCCTGTGAAGGGTTCTTCGGGGAGATAATCCTCGGGCAATGATTGTTTTAAATAATCCGATAGACCATGTTCATAACACCAACTTGTTTCTTCGTTGCTGGCTTTATTTACAAACGTCATGGCTAAACCTGGGCATAACACCGCTTTCGCACGCAGCACATGGGTCAGCTGTTTGACGGACAAACGAGTGGTGTCGAAATATTTAGCGTTAGGCCAAAAGTGGATTGTGGTGCCTGTGTCTCGTTTTTTTGTGGACCCTGTTTCAATCAACTCATTCAATTTTTCGCCTTGCGCAAAAGACATTTGATAAATGCTGCCGTTGCGTTTGATGGTGACATCTAAGCGATCGGACAAAGCATTCACAACCGAAACCCCTACACCATGCAAACCACCGGAAAAACTGTAGTTTTTATCAGAAAATTTTCCTCCAGCATGTAAACGTGTCATAATCACTTCCACGCCACTCAAGCCCAGTTGCGGGTGCATATCAACCGGCATCCCTCGGCCATTGTCCATGACTTCAACAGAGTTATCCTCATGAAGCGTCACAATGATTTGACTGGCAAATCCGGCAAGAACTTCATCGACACTGTTATCGATGACTTCTTGTGCTAAATGATTAGGCCGAACGGTATCGGTATACATTCCTGGACGGCGTTGTACAGGCTCCAAGCCACTTAATACTTCAATCGCCTCTGCAGTATAATTTTCGGACATAACGAAACGCCTCTCAATAAACATTGTTGTTAGTGTAACATGAAAAAGGCACCGATTGGTCAGAAATGAATGTGCAACATATTTGTCATTGTTCACATTATTTGATATTATTGCATTTATTTTGGTCTTTTTGGAATTGGTTTACAAGAGATGATAAATAATGGTTTATAGTAAACTTGGTTTCGGCATTGAGTTAAAATACGATGAAAAACCCAATATTTCTGAAATAAAGCCGCAATTGCTTTATGTGTACAAGGACGCTAAAGAGCAAATACATTGCCTATTTCAAAATAAAGATAAAAAATGTGTGACGTTATCTTTGAATGATGTTTTTGCTGAAGAGTGTGAAGAAGTCCTCGCAGTGTTGAACGATCCAACCCAAAAAAGTCAATTAAGCAACCATTTGGTTCAAAAAATATTTTATGCCACTGCCAAGGCAGGCTACACCAGCAAATACGAACATTTTGCACGATGTCTGCGTGCTCTGCAGGTCGAATTAGAAGGTATTCATCACAAGCAAGATTTACAAAAAGAATTTCAACGCATACGCGATGAGGTCACTGTACTCCGAGGTTCGCCCACTTTCAAATCCAAAGATTATGCACACCTGGTGTTGCCGGAGTATGCAGCTTCAAGTCCTCCACCTATTTTTAATGCAACTTATGCGACAAAAATTGTGCAAGCCAGTTGGAGCGTGGCGGAATTGGTTCTGCCTGCGCTCAACGATGATCTTTACTCAAATCCTGGTCAATATTTTCTGCCTCCGAATGTTCGTTTGCTACGATTGGTGTATGCCTGTTGTGAATATATGGGGCCATTTTATGTACCTTATGTTATTGATGAGACGAGTTATAAAGCTGTGTTGGCTTTTCAACATTTTATTCGGGGAATAGTAGATGATCCTTTTGTTAATGAATTGCTCAGTCCTCTTCGAATTGATTTAAAAAATAAATTGGATGTTTTAACGGCTGAGTTGGCGATATATGAACATGCACAGCCCACAATAATCGCTCAAAAACAAATTCGTCTGGATTCGAGGAAAGAGGGTATAACCGGATGGCTGGAAAAAAAAGCTGCATTGCTTGACGAGTTGGAACATCGCCGAGAAGATCCTGTCACTGTGGATGAAATTCAATCCTTGATGTTGGAAAATCAAGTTTTTCTTCAAAACATTGAGGAGGTTATTCGTGAATTCGAAACGTTGCAAGAACCCATTTTTCGTTCAGATTATACGGTGCTGTTGGAAAATGAGCCTCTACCAGGCACGACGAGTCATGCAACATGGGTGCAACAGCTAGCGGAATCAAATCGACGTTTGTTTTTTTGCAATGGGGTTGTGCTCAACTGCGATATTCTTTGGATGGAGGATAAACCATCCGGCCTTGGATTTGATGCATTGCCCTTAGTTTCCATGTATTGTTATTTTCGCTACAAAAATTAATTTTATTTTGCCAATAATACCATGAATACATTGGTTTTATTGACGAATGACACCACGACAATCAGTCAGTTTGATCAACTGCTGTCTGAGCAAACGCAACATGTAATCGCTAAAAAAATAAAGCGTGCCCATATTGTTGAAGGTGAATTGTTAATACAACTTGCAACGTTGATGCAACAGAGCTATTTAATTGATGAAAATGCTTACAATGTTGAGTTAATTGAGCAATTTAAAGAAATGCGGCAGGCGGTCAATGAATTGAACACGTTTGCTGCTCAGTTAACGCGTGAAAATTTAGCTTTGCAATCCAAACTTCAAAAGCAAGATGAGGATATGGACCAGCCGTGTTTTGATAGTGATGGCGATCCGGAAATTGATGTGATTCCAGAATCGAGGAAAGTGGAAACGGCAATTTTATGGCCAATTCGTCTTAGTTTTTGGAAGAAGGATGATGAAAAATCAAAACCTATTGATGAACAATTTGCTCATTTAGAAAATACGCAAAATGCTGTTAAAGTTTTTGCAAATCAATTATCGCATCTGTTAAACGAGGTTACGAATAAACGACGACCGTTGCAAGCATTGGATGAAAAGAGCACTTCCGCTTTGTATCAAATACTCCAGGATTATATCACTGCTGTTGATAAACCCTGGCTTAACTTTCTGGATCTTTTACGTAATTTGGACGACGCTAGTGTGCTCAAGCTTGAGGCTAAAAAAGAGGCATGGTTAAAAACACATACCACAATTATAACTATATGTGATAAATATCAAGCCAAAAAAATGAAACTTTCAACGGCCCAATCGCAGCTAAAATGGCAAAAAATAGCAACCAATTGTAACGCATTGATTGATACATTTTATTCTGAAGATGGCCGAGAGATAACGCTCGCCGATTTGGAAAAACACCTTGTTGTTGTTCAGGATTTTTGCAAAGATGGCGTTGAATCGGAAGAGGCTACTGATTTATTAGAACGGATCAATTTAGCCCAAAACCAACTTTTGGTCATGAACAAGGAACGGCATGATTTAGTGATTGAAATGTTTGGTTCGGATTTAGAGCTTGATCTGCAATCACTTGACGCCACCAAAAAAGGGCAGGGCCTGTTGGTTGATTATTTAAATGAACGCAATTCCACCTACGCGTACAGGGATTGGTTCAGCATGTGCGTGGCTCTCTTTTTGGGGTGTTTGGGTTATGCAACAGAACGTGCCATGAGGGAATATTACCTTGAGGATTTGCGAGAATTAACCAAGGCTTATGATGAGTTGCCCACTTTGGAAAATTATGAGGCATTGCTAGACCATCTTGATGAGGGCATTACTCGACCCGGTTATTTGCAAGCCACTTTTTTTTCGCCTCGCGCTAATTTTGGTTATCCAGCCTATAAAAATAGCATGCAATGCCATTTGATCGAATTTAAAGAGAAATTAGAAGGCCTGGAGCTTGACCGGATCGCTGAGGCCGAAGCAACTTCTTTGCATTCTGTTTCGGTTGCGTCGAATGAAGCCCCATTTACTGCATGAAACGGCCTTACATGGCGACTATGGGTGGAAATTTTTCTGCATAATTCAATGGTCTTTTGCTTAATTCAATCGCTGCATTGGCGGCGGTTAATAAAAATGGATGGGCTAATTCAGGCGAATCCATTAATGCCAAAGGTGTTCCTTGATCGCATTGTTGCCGTATTCTTGTATCCAGAGGCAGTTCGCCCAACAGTTTGCATTTATATGATGTGCACAGTTGAAGAGCGCCACCATGCCCAAAAATAGTTTCTTGATGTCCGCACGCTGAACATTGGTGCAATGACATATTTTCGACGATACCTAAAACATCAATGTTGGTGCGGTTAAACATTTTTATCGCTTTCTCAGCATCCATGGTTGCTATATTTTGCGGCGTCGTGACGACAATTGCGGCCGTGAGGGGTATTTTTTGCACCAAACTAAGTTGAATGTCACCCGTGCCAGGTGGTAAATCAATCAATAAATAATCCAATTCATCCCATTGTGTGATGTTCATCATTTGAATCAATGATTTTGCGAGCATAGGACCTCGCCAAATCAATGCAGAATCATCGGTGAGATAACCGATGGACATCGCTTGAATGCCATGGGCACGAACGGGGAGATAATGATCTCCGTTGATTTGCACCGGATCTGTTTTGCCAAGCATGGTGGGGATACTGGGGCCATAAATATCTGCATCAAGGATGCCTACGCGCGCGCCTGAGCGCGCGAGTGCTGTCGCTAAATGAACAGTGACCGTGGATTTTCCTACCCCACCTTTTCCTGAAGCAATGGCAATGGTATTTTTTATGCCGCGCAAGGCTTGGCCAGGTAATTGGGTGCGGTGTGCTCTAATAAATTGCTCTAACGTTGTTTCAACAGATACATCAGGCAAGGCGGCTATGAGTGCTTGGGTGACAGAAGGCAGCCAAGTCTTTTCGAGCAGCAGGGCAGGAAATCCTGTCAAAAATTGCAAAGACAGTTTTTTATGTTCCAGGGTAGATACCGTTTTAATGCCCATTTGTTCTGCGGTTAATCCAAGCATTGAATCACGGCAGTTGGACAAAATCGTTGCAATAATTTCTTCGATATTCATATAAACCTAGTTAAATAGTGAGCATGTAGGGTGCATACATGCAGTGGATTTTATCATCTCTTGAATTCTTCTACTATATGGGCTGCCATTCTAGCCAATGGTGATTGACTAAATAATAAATGCCACAGCGGATAGGTGTGCTGGATTCAGCGGCTAACAAAGCAGCATAGGCATTCAGTTGTATTTGATGATGGGATTGGGTTTGGGTATTTTCTTGGCCTGTTTTAAAATCAATGATCCAACGAATATTGTTGTCAATAAACGTTCTATCAATGATTCGCGTGGTAATTTCATGGTCATGTTCCACCAACACTTCGTATTCATTGTGCTCTTGAGCGTGTTTTTGGGTGATCCATTGCCCTTGTGGATGGTTTAAAAATTGGGTGATTTGTTGTTTTAATGTTTTTTGCGCCAGCTCCAATTGAGAACCTGTTAATCCTAAGGTTTTAAAATGATGGTTGCTTAAATCCCAAGGGATGTCGTCAAGGGTTGCAGGATGATGTTCACAAATCCATTGCAGTAATTCGTGGGCTACAATCCCGGTTAATCGAGGCGTTGTATCCATCATCATCAGCCCCCTGTTTTGGTTTAGCATCGGTGCTGCAAAGGGATGTGCGTAAAATGATACGGGCAAATGGTAGAGTTCTGGCAACGGATTCACGTCCAGAGTGTTCGCGTCATAGGCCTCGGCTTCTTGAAATTTTTCTGCAATGAGATGTCTAAACGCCCCTTTTCTTACGGTGTGCGTGTTGTCCAATAAATAAAGACGTTTTTTGGCGCGCGTTGCTGCTACATAAAATAATCGTTGCAGTTCATAGTGATTTTTTTGTTCATCCAATCTGCCCAAATAGTTGTACAAGGCGCAGTGCTCGTCATGCGCCGCTTTAATTGGCGAAAGCAGTAGTAAATCATTTTGATCGGGTGTGGGTAGTTTTAACCAGCGCAGCAATGGTAAATCCTTTGCTGAAGAGGCCGCACTTAACCCGGGTAAAATGACGCAATCGAATTCTAACCCCTTGGATTTATGAATGGTCATGATTTGGAGGCGGGATGGTGTGGTTTTTTTAGAATAAAGACGTTTGAACGATTTTTTAAAGAGGGCCATATTTTCAATAAGACCGTTGCTTTCGAATTGTTTTAATAACATCCAAAATTGTTCCAAATCGCCTTGCTCTGCTTGGGTGAGAATGTTTTTACCATGCAGTTGCGTTAAAGTCTCAATAATCCAATCCACCAACGATTGCTGATGACGATGGGTTAACGCATGCTGCATGACCGCATGCACAAATTGGACCCGTTTTTGGCCTTCTTCGCTTAATTGATCCAGCAAAGCAGATTGGGAAAGTGCTTCGTAAATCAATGTTTTTTTTGAAAATGTACCAATGCGTAGCAAATCGGGAAGAGAAAGTCCGCACCAAGGGCTGCGCAAAAGTGATAGCCAAGCCAATCGGTTTGCCGGCATCAGCAGGGTTTGAGTTAATGACCACACATCACGTAGATGAGGAAGCGCTGCCAATAAATCAATGTCGACACCTTGAAACGGTATGCGTTCTTTTCTCAATGCTTGAATGATGGATGTTAGTTGCGACCGAGAGCGCACCAAAATGGCAATTTCATCGTCGGCATTGGCGTGCAATTCTTCTTTCACCCGGCGAATGATCACCTGTGCTTCGTGATCTTTATTCAGGCATTGCAAGGCGAGCACTTGGCTCTGCTGGTGCTCATCGCGCACATGTTGGGATGGATGAAAGGACACTGCTCCCGATTCGATGTCATTGCTGGGAGGAAAGACATGCCGAAAGGTGGCATTGATCCAACGAATAATGGTGGGTGTGGAGCGAAAATTACAGGTTAGCTCCAATGGTGTTAATTGGACTGGGCCAACACCCAGCTGTTTGGTGCGCAGAAACAATCCCACTTCCGCGCCTCTAAACCGATAAATCGATTGCATGGGGTCGCCTACCACGAACAGGGTTTTCCCATCATTGGGTTGCCAACCACAAACCAATTGACTTAACAACTCAAATTGTTGCAGCGAGGTGTCTTGGAATTCATCCACCAACAAATGATGGATTTGATTGTCTAGGTAAAGCGCTAGATCGGTGGGCGAAGATTCATCCCCCATTGCTCTTTGCGCTTGTTGGGATATGGCTGTGAAATCGACCTCATTGTGTTCGCTAAAAACTTGCTGTAAATGCGCCACCAACAAAGGCAGCAGCTTAAACAGTGCTTGCAATAATTCCCACTGTTCTGAATGGTAAGTAGGGTTTGGTAAATTTTTAATACGCAACAAGGCGGCTAAACAATCCGGTGTTTCATCCAGTTGCGTTAGTAATTGTTTGCTTGCTTCTTTTAACGCCGTATAGTCTTTGTTGTCACAACAGCCTCGTTTTAAACCAACATGGTGATCAAACGCTTTACGCAATGTGTTTTGAGACGTCAGTAGCAAACTCGCTAAGCCACTGGCAAGGGGGCCATCCAATTCTGTCATAGAGACCCATTCACGCAATTGATAACGCGGGGAATCAGGGTTGTTTTCAATAGTTGCAACTTGCCGTGCCAGCGAAATTAATTCATCACCTAACCCCAAAGGCAGTGTTTGGGTAAAGCGCGACAATTCATGTTGTATGATCCATGCGATCCCTTTTTCATACGTGGAACGTTTTTGTTCTCTGGCTTGAAAAAGCATTTCCAACCATTGTTCCCTTTTTGCCAATAAGGCTACAAATAAATCCAATACGATATCTTGACGATTATCCAGGTGGAATAACAAACACGCTAAAGGTTGTTGGTAGCCTTCGTTGGCCATCGCAAAATTTAAACAAGCAGTTGCGGCAGCCAAATAATGTTTAAGGGGGGCGTCACAGATTTGGGCAGCATGAATTTGTTGTTCTTGGAGCGGAATAGCATGGGTTAGGGTTTGGCACAAGGCATCAATGGTTATGATTTTAAGACGGTGCGGTTGTTCCAATAACCGCCAATTGTAAATTTGATCACGGCCTAAAGCTGCTTGAGCGAAAGCATGGGTTTTTTGTTGATGCTCGGATGGGGCAAGGCGTTGCTGAGCCGCCCGCTGCAAAGCAAGTAAAATGCGCTCTCGCATTTCATTGGCCGCTTTGCGAGTAAAGGTTAACGCAATAATTTGTTCGGGTGCTGTGACCGTGCTCAATAGGCGCAAGTAGCGCTGGCTAAGGATTTCCGTTTTTCCGGAGCCAGCAGGGGCTTGCACAATAAATGATTGGTGAGGATCGATCGCTTGTGTGCGTTGTTCACTGTCACTCAATATCATTCTATAACAATTTCTTGAGCAGGTGGTCTGAGGTTGTATGACGAACTCATGCAATGGCCATACGCGCCACTATTGGCCACCAACATGATGTCATTTTCTTTGGTGTCAGGCAGCAAACGGTCATAACCCAGCGTATCTCCTGATTCGCAAATAGGTCCAACAATATGCGCAAACCCCATATTTTCTTCAGCAATCCGCGTTAAATTAACAATATTATGATAGGCTCCATACAGTGCTGGCCTTAACAATGAATTCATCCCCGTTTCAATGCCAACAAATCGCACTTTGCCTTTTTCTTTGCATTGGGTGACTTTCGCAAGAATAATCCCGCTTTCTGCCACAAAAAATCGCCCTGGTTCGAGCCATATGGCTAACGTTGGATAACGTGATTTAACCGCCAACAAAGATTCATCCAGTTTTTCCATATCCAGTGGTTGTTGTCCTGGTTTTTCCGCAATTCCCAGGCCCCCGCCCAAATTGATGAATTTAACATGAGGAAACCGCGTGGTCTCAGCCGCCAACATCAAGGCGGTTTGTTGCCATAAATCGGGCGACAAAATCCCGCTGCCTGAATGGGCATGCAAACCGATAACTTGAATTTGATGTTTGTCCACAAGTTCTGCTGCCAGAGACAAGGCACTCAATGGAATACCAAATTTGGATTCGTTGCCGCCGGTGCAGACAAATTTGTGATGCCCGGCCCCGGCGCCCGGATCAATGCGCAATAAAATAGCTTGTTGTCGAAAAAGATTGGGCCAATTTTCCAAAGGATACAAGCTATCGATCGTGATATAACACCCCAACGACAAGGCATATTCATATTCTGCTTTGGCGGCAAAATTAGGTGTAAATAAAATACGTTTCTTATCGATGGTAGGGAACAAACTGAGAACGTGATCAATTTCATTGATGGACACGCATTCAAAATCGATGTTTTTATTGAACAATGTTTGCAAAACAACGGGATGGGGGTTGGCTTTGATCGCGTAAAATAACCGTTCAACGGAGGTTAGGGCCAATAATTCATCTGCTTTTTTAGCAATGGTCGGGCTGTGATAAACATAACAAGGCGAATGCGTGTCAGCAAGGCTGAGCAGATTATCACGCGCCGCTTCCCACCACGGTGCTGGGCGTGTATCCGGTGCTCCAAACTCTTCATGCCAACTTTTTGAATAATAAAAACTTTGTGGGTTGTTTTCAATCAGCAAAGTGTGCAATTTTTGACACAGTTTATCTGCTTTGGATTCATCGACCACAAACGTTAAATTCAGATCGTTGGAGGCCAATGACATCAAATGCACTTGTTGATCATCAAACACCTCCAGGGCGGAGCCAAGTTGTGGCAAGACACGACGAATATGATGCCCGACCAAACTCACCGCGCTGCAAGGTTCAATGATTTTGGCGCGGCAAAAAATGTTCAAATCGGCAATCAAGGCCATCAAAGCATCCCTGTCATGTAAATTGGCATGGGTGTCCAATGACAAAGTGACATTTGATTCCGATGATGACAATAAATCCACGGAAAACTCGTGTTGCTTAAAGACCGCAAAGACATCGGCTAAAAACCCAGCTTGTTGCCACATGTTGACTGTGTCAATGGAAATAAGGGTAATGCTGTGTTTAACTTGAATGGATTTGATGGGGGGAGCATTCTCATCACTTTCGATTGAAATGCGTGTTCCGGAATGTTCCGGCATCCAGGTGTATTTGACCACCATTGGAATATTAGCGCGGCGTACCGGGGGGATGCAAAGAGGGTGCAAAACTTTTGCTCCCATCGACGCTATTTCTTGGGCTTCATCGTAATTCAATTGTTTCAATAAACGGGCATGTGGCAACTGGTGAGGGTTGGCGGTGTAAATCCCTGCCACATCGGTCCATATTTCACAGGCACTGGCATCAAGGATGGCTGCAAACAACGCTGCTGATGTGTCCGAGCCCCCTCTGCCCAATAAAACGGTATCACCATGTGAATTTGCGGCAATAAAACCTTGCGTGATGATGGCTTGGGCCTCGGTTTGTAGAAGTTGACGCGCTAATTCAGGGTTTGGTTCACTGTTGCAACGAGCAGAACAATAATTGGCTGTGTCGTCTCGGGTTGAGGGGAGGGCCGTCAAGGCTTCCCGTGCATCAAACCAATGGCATTGGATGCCTTGTTTGTTTAAAAATTCATGGCCAAGGCGTGTGATCATCAATTCGCCAAGGCTTAAAATTTGAGCGCGCGTTTTCGGCGGGGCTTCTTTTAACAAAGCAATACCTGTGACCCATTTTTCCAGTTGGTGAAGATCCAAGGCAATGAGCTCGGGGTTTACATCCAATGCTTGTGCGAGTTGGGTGTAATGAAGCGTCAACTCGGCGTGGATTTCTGGGTGTTTATCAACCAACGCCGCATTGATGATGTTTTCTAATTTATTGGTGGCTTGCGATAAAGCCGAGCAGACAATAACTGGCTGTACCCCGTTTTGGATATGTTGCTGGGTGATTTTAGCAATGTGATTCCAAGTTTCACGAGACGATACACTCGTTCCACCAAATTTAGTAATGAGCTGGCGCATGATCATTTATCCGTGCAAAATTAGAACACATTAACATGGACGGTGTGTGATGTACAAGTGGCAATATTATTTTTTACGAACGGGTTGATTTTAGATGGCATTCATTTATTATCGATTGCTTTCAAGGTTAAGGACAACAGCATGCCTCTTATAAAAAAACCGATAAAAACAGTCGTTAGCAGTATTGTCATTGCCATGATGGCACAGCCAACCTTTGCTGGAGGTTTCTCCCTTTACACAGAAAGCAGCGCTGCAGCAATAGGTAATTATGCCGCGGGGATTGCTGCAGAAGGTGCTGATGCGTCAATCGGTTGGTACAACCCCGCAGGTTTGGTGTTGATTAAAAAGCAAGAAGCTGTTTTCAGTGGTGTGGGCGTTTTCCCAAGCACTAAATTGTCTGGCACCAGCACATTCAACACCGACGGTGTGCCACCTTACATTCAAACGTTCAGTAACCTGCAAGGGGCTGAAAGCGCAGTTGTTCCCGCGCTGCATTATGCTTTGCCTTTGGGAGAAAAGGCTGTGTTCGGATTAAGCGTGGTTTCGCCTTTTGGTTTGTCCACCGATTGGGGGAAGAAATCCCCTGTCAGGTATTCCGCCACCCGCACACAATTGATGACGATCAATGTTTCGCCTGAACTGGCTGGACAAATCACCGACAATTGGTCGGTGGGGTTGGGTTTGGATTTGCAATGGGCAAAAGTGACGTTTAATGGTGTATTGGGCTCGCCTGCTGCCTTGCAATTTTTAGAGTCGATTGGAGGTTTGGTCACGCCGACTACGCTGGATTCCACCAGCAATAACACGGGCACATCCTTTGGGGTGGGCTTTCATGCGGGGGTGTTGGGACGATACAACAATGATCACACTCGTGTTGGTCTTAATTATCAATCAGGGATGAATCATCAGTTTACCGGCAGCAGTGTCTTAACCGGACGGCTTGCTGATCCTGCTTTGACCAATCCTGATGCTGTTTACCGCAGCGATGCTTTAACCAGTAACAATGTACAATTGCCTGATCTTGTGACACTGAGTGGTTACCAAGACATCAATGATAAATTAGCGTTGTTAGGCTCGATTGTGTATACGGGCTGGAGTTCCTTTAAAACAATTCAATTGAATAACGTGGCTGCTTTTTCGTCAGAAACGGGAACCCAAACATTGGTCAACTCAACGAGTGCAGAAGACTATCGCAATGCTTGGCGTTTTGCCCTTGGCGCAAATTATCGCATCAATCCGCAGTGGATGCTGCGTGCAGGGGGAGGCTATGATCAGACGCCAACCGTCAATGCGGAACGCGATGTGCGATTACCTGATTCTAACCGCTGGGCGCTTTCGGTGGGTACACATTATCAAGCTCGTCCCAACATTGGTGTTGATGTTGGTTACACTTATTTGTTTGGTGCCAACAACTCACCTGTCAATAAAACCCAAGTATTAGGACCAACGTCATCCAACACCATCAATGGTACGTCCAAAAACCATGCTCAATTGGTTGGTTTACAAGTCGTATGGGCCATTGATCAACCCCTAGCCTCAAAATAACAATCAATTCCGAGCCGCGCCGTAGTGGGTGCGGCCGAGATATAGGTAACATTAAACCAGTTGTATTGGTAACCACTTTGCCATAAAGTTAAACATTTTTCTGACACAATGCGATTCCATTTTGTTGTATTATGGCGTTGGTGGTTTTACTTCTGTTTCTTTTTCTGCCAGACTATCCTTTAACAATTCTTTTCTCTTTAAAAAAGACATCACATGTAAGGCCGTATCTCTTGGTATAGGTACTTCTTTTTTGTTAGCAAGTAGATTGACTCTATTTTTTATCGATAATGCGTGGTATTGCAAAATTTGTTGATTCATTTCAGTTATTTCTGGAATATTCTCGTTTGAAATAAGCTGGGCTTGTGGTGCAATTTTTATCAGCGCATTTCTTTGTTCGGGTGTCATTGCTTTGATTTCTTCGTTAGAGACAACGAGGGTTTCAACATTTGGTAATAAGCCCGCTAAACTTTTTAATTGTGCTACAGTCATGAATTGAAGGTGATTGTCTGAAAAATTGATTTTTTTAATGCGGCTTGGGATTGCTGCAAAACAATCAGCATTAAACGTTATTGTTGGATTACGAGGTATTGTATTTCTAGCTTTTTTGTACCATTGAGAATCAATTACCTCGGTGGGTAAAAATGGTTTTAAGGCATCAATTTCGGTTTTTGAAAACATTGCCTCTTGGTAATTTTCTTTAGTAGCGTTTTTCAATAAAGCCACTTGCCCATTTTTTTGTAAATTTTGATACAATTCTTCAAATTGATTGGGTTTAAGAGATAACTCTGATTTATTTGCAACGTTGACTACTCCTCGCGTTTCATCATTTTTCTTGTAATGAACCGTTTTACGAAGATCACCGCTGTTTGCTTGAGGATTTGCAGCATATATTTTATTAAAATCAGTTTTGTTAAATGCCAGAGGGACAGATTTGTTATTTAAAGATATGTTAGTCGATGCGGATAAAGAAGCGATGTATTCTGCAATGACTTCACTAGGAAAATTAGTTTCATGGGGTTGATATCCCTTCCGACTGCTCCACACATTAAGATTTTCAATGATTATGGATTTAAAGTCTTTTTCTTTGATTGCTCGTGATAATTCTGACAAAACGGTACTTGTCAGGGACAAAGATGTTTCGCTATCAAAATAATTTAATTTGAGTATTACATTTTCTGTCCAAGCAGGAATTGCGGCTACGATTTCCGGAACTCGTTCCAACTCAGAATTGCTAGGTAAATTAGGCCACTCAATTGTTATTATAAGCCTAGAATTAGAACCCATAGGACTTGGGAGGTTACGTAACGCCTCCAACTGCGTTTGATAAGTTTGCTCCGAAAGATGAATTATGTATTCTATATCGTCCATAATTGCCCCTGTTTCTGAACTTATTATATACAGATTAGATCATTTTTGAAGTATTATCAATCGTATAACCTGTTTTACGACTAACATTAAAATTTACCCATGAGTCCGGTTTGGACTAGGATGTACTCAGCAGGATTAAGATGGGAATTTTGTATCTGAATTGAGGCAAGTAAATTCCGTTTCCTTATGGGGCGCGGCTCGGAAACACTGGTTCTAAGCCGCGGTTGTTGGTTATTGTTTGCTGATTGTTGCTTCACCAGGACCATTGACTCGCATGGTGTAGCCATTGGCTGTTAGTTGAGAAGGAGTCATTTCCCCTGAGTTTAAATCAAGAATAATTGTACCTAGCTCAACGGGGGTTCCGCCATCATTTGGACCCGTGGCCATTTTAATCAAAGCGGCGCACTTGCCATTAACGGTATGCCCAAAACATGCCATTCTTACTTCAGTCCAAATGACTTTACCATCGCTGTGAGCTTTGGTTGGGTGTTGAGAAGGAATGGTTCCTGCAACAAATGCATTCGATTCTACATCGGTTAAGTTATGGGTAACGAGCTGTCGAGGAGGCGTTGCGGCCATGCTGGTCGCGCATGTTAATCCTAAGGTGATTGCTGCTAAACTTTTAAATAATCGACTCATTAAATTCTCCGTGTATTGATAAAATAACAGGTAGTTTACCTCATTCTGCAAAAAAATAGAACAAAAATACAGTTTTTACACCCTAATTAAAAAATTTATTATATAATCCCCTTTTTTAAAAGGCTTTTGTAACAATGAAAAAAAGTGATTTTTATTTTGATCTCCCTGACGAGTTGATTGCTCAATACCCACTGCCCACCCGTAGTGATTCGCGGTTATTAACGTATCACCGGCATTCAAAGCAACACGGACACCACCAATTCAAATCGCTGGTTGAATTTTTAGAGCCTGGTGATTTGCTGGTGATGAATGATAGCCAAGTGATGCCAGCACGTGTTTATGGCCATAAAGCCAGCGGCGGAAAAGTGGAATTGTTGGTGGAGCGGTTAATGGAACGCGATCTTTTTCTTGCCCACATTAAAGCCAGCAAATCCCCTAAAACCGGTACCTGCATCCATCTGGACAAAAATTGGTCTATCGAAATTGAAGGCCGTGATGATGATTTATTTTTTTGCCGTGTCAATGGCGATGCAGTGGAGATGCTGCAGCAGATTGGTCACATGCCTCTGCCACCTTATATCCATCGTGCCGACGAAGCCATTGATTTGCAACGTTACCAAACCGTTTATGCCAAACACACGGGTTCTGTTGCCGCGCCGACGGCTGGTTTGCATTTTGATGATGCAGTGTTATCCAGCTTAAAAGCAAAAGGTGTGGAACTGGCCTACTCCACATTGCATGTCGGTGCCGGTACGTTTCGACCTGTGCGTTGCGAAAATATTCAAGAACATAAAATGCACCACGAGCGTATTACGGTCGATGCAGCACTTTGTCATGCGGTTGGTAAAGCCCGTGCTGCTAAAAAGCGCGTGATTGCAGTTGGCACCACCGCTTTGAGAAGCTTAGAAAGTGCCGTGATGGATGGTGAATTGCAGCCTTGCAGCAAAGACACAGATATTTTTATTTTCCCGGGTTATCAATTTAAAATTTGCGATGGCTTGATCACCAATTTTCATTTACCCGAGTCTACTCTTTTAATGTTGGTCGCTGCCTTTATCGGTTACGAGCCAGCAATGGAATTGTACCAGGTTGCTATTGCCCAACGTTATCGATTTTTTAGTTATGGTGATGCCACACTTTTGTTATAAGGTTGTGCTTTCATTCAATTGTTTATTGCAAGGACTTGTATGCAACGATCACCTGTGTTGGTTCCTATTTGTTCTAGCCCTGCCGGCAGCTGCTTAACGGCGGCGAATTGGCAAGAAGCTGGCATTCATACCGCTTCTTATTACCTGGCGTCACTGCTCATGAAACCAGGTTTTGAACAATTAAACGCGGGCCCCAACATAGCGGCCTATGTGGCGTGGCCAGAAGTCGTTCTGAACGCTGCGATGTTGCCAACCAAAACAGGTCATTACCACCTGCAATCATCGTTTGACGGTCGACATATGCATTACACTGCGCATGATATTTTAGGCTTGCTATCCAAACTTTCTCCCCGTTATGCAGTTTTGCCGCAAGGGGTTATGGCGGCAGAGGCATGGGCGATGCTTCCAAGCACAACGTTTCCTTTTTTCCACCCCTCCGATCGCCCAAAATCAGAGGAAACACGCGCTTACGGTGTGTATTTAGCTTATGATAACCAACGTGCCACTTGGGATGAGTTTACACAGCAACTCGCTGATTTTAAAGAGCTTTCTTGCTATGTGACCGGCGATTTCGATTTAACGATGTTGGAGAAGTTGTCAACGTATTGTTTAATACACCTCGAATCGAATCGGCCTGCCGATGATGCTTATACGGGACATTTGTACAGCAAGGAAGGTACTCTGGCTATCACGGATGCTAAATATGCCACGCAATTCATAGCCATTGATGAACAATGCACGTGCGCTGTTTGTGATCAAAAATTGACGCGCGCTTACTTGCATCATCTTTACCAGCATACGCCTTTGCTCTGTCAACGATTTTTGATTCAGCACAACATCAGTTATGTTGCTCAACAATTGCAGGCTTGGCAGTAAAATTAAAATTTTACCGTCTAAAAATAAAGATGAATAAACTCAACGTGCGGTAAAAACTCACTCTGCCTACGCGCTTTATGCACGGAATCCAGCTTCGATCTGGAATGAAGTTTTTATATTATCCACATTATTTCTTCGAACAGGTGAGCACGCGGCGCTTTGCCCACCCTACATGGCTCGGCATAAGTTGTTAATCCTTTACCTGACCATGAAATCTCGATATGATGTCACCCAAATTTACGTAGGTCATTGTTCCTACTTTAATTCATGACTTTGGGAGATAAAAATGAGTTTTTTTATAAAGGATGCCTTAGCTGCCGCAACGGCAACACCTCCAGCTGCGGCTGATGGATCATTTTCAATGATCATGATTGTTGCTATTTTTGTCCTGTTTTATTTTATGCTCATTCGGCCGCAAAATAAACGTGCAAAAGAACACCGTGAATTAACCAGCAAATTAAAAAAAGGCGATGAAATCATCACGTCCAGTGGTGTGCTTGGAAAAGTGACCAACATTGATGAGCAATATATCAAAGTGAGCATTGCTGAAGGTGTTGAAGTGACCATTCAACGAGGTGCGGTTACCACTGTTTTGCCTAAAGGCACTCTTAAATCCCTGTAAGTGAGTCACACGTAAATGCAAAATAAATATCCACTTTGGAAGAATTTGTTGCTAGTTGTTGTTGTGCTAGTGGGGCTTGTTTATGCAATACCTAATTTGTACAGCGAAGATCCTGCGGTGCAAATATCCTCACAAGACTCGGTTGACACGCAAATCGTCA
>CAZGKX010000002.1:30740-33432 GCA_964525945.1 uncultured Legionellaceae bacterium | reverse complement strand
GCACGTTCAGGATCTGTTAAAAACAGCACAACTGAAGTACCGTTCCATCACCGCGAATGATGATCGGGTCGAAATTCGATTCAGCTCAACAGACGCTCAATTGTTGGCGCGTGATGTGATTAAAACAGGATTGGGCAGTCAATATACAGTGGCTTTAAACCTGGTTTCATCCACGCCCGCATGGCTAACTTCCATACGTGCGGAGCCCATGAAACAAGGTTTGGATCTGCGTGGAGGGGTGCATTTTCTGTTGGAAGTGGATATTGACAGTGTCATCACCAGACGTTATGAAGGCTTGATGAAAAGCATTGGCCAAGATTTACGTGAGGCACAAATTCGATATTCGGGTGTTCGTTATATCAGCAATAAAGGGATTGATGTTCGTTTCCGAAGCAAGGAGTTGCGTGATGAAGCCATTGCCAACTTGGGCCAAAAATTTAGTGGCCTGGAATTGCGTCTCACCAAAGAATCCCCATCTATTCTGGCCATTTTGACTGATGCTGAATTGAATACTATACGTCAAAACACCATTGAGCAAACCATGAGTATTTTACGCAATCGCGTCAATGAACTCGGGGTGGGCGAAGCCGTGGTCCAACAACAAGGAGCTACACGAATAGCCGTGGATCTGCCAGGCATTCAAGATGCTGCTCGGGCGAAACAAATCTTGGGTGGGACCGCTACTTTGCAATTTTATTTGGTCGATCAACAAAATGATCCAAGCATTGCAAAACAAACAGGCGTCGTGCCTGTTACCAGTAAATTATACACGATGGATGGTCAGCCTATTTTATTAAAACGGCAAGTGGTGTTGAGTGGTGATTCGATCACCAGTGCTGTATCCAGCTTCGATCAACAAACAGCTACGCCCGCTGTACAAATTCAACTTGGTGGAGGAGGGGAGTCTTTCTTTACAAAGGTGACGCGAGAAAATATTGGCAAACGCATGGCCATTGTTTTTGTTGAAAGTAAAACCACCCAAGAAAAAATCAATGGCGAAGAAAAACGCATTACGCACCGTGAAGAACGCGTGATCAGCGCGCCTGTTATTCAGAACGCTTTGGGTAACAACTTTCAGATTACCGGCTTAGTGGACAGCAATGAAGCCAGCAATTTAGCGTTGCTACTGCGTGCAGGTGCGCTGCCAGCGGCTATTTACCCGGTTGAAGAACGAACCGTTGGCCCGACATTAGGACGTGAAAATATCCAACGAGGGATCTTTTCGTTGGAAGTTGGCATGGGGCTCATATTGGTGTTGATGCTGGTTTACTACCGTTTTTTTGGTTTGGTCGCCAACATCGCATTGTTGTTGAATTTGATTTTATTATGCGCATTATTGTCGATTATTGGAGCTACTTTAACATTGCCAGGTATCGCGGGTATTGTGTTGACGGTGGGGATGGCGGTGGATGCCAATGTTCTTATCTATGAGCGTATCCGTGAAGAATTGAGGAATGGTCTATCCACACAAGCCGCCATTTATGCGGGCTATGAGCGTGCTTTTGCAACCATCCTTGACGCCAATATCACCACTTTAATTGTAGCCATTGTATTATTCTCTGTTGGTACAGGGCCTGTACGTGGTTTCGCCGTAACATTATCGCTTGGTTTGCTGACCTCGATGTTAACCGGTGTGACTTACACGCGTGCTATTGTGAATGCAGTTTATGGTGGCCGTAGTGTCAAAAAACTGTCAATCGGTATTTAAGCGAGGTTTAGATGGAATTTTTTAATCCCAATTCAAAAATTGATTTTATGGGGGCCCGCAAATGGACCGCTGTGCTATCGATTTTAATTTTTGTTGTGTCCATTAGCGCTTTGCTGGTTAACGGCTTAAAATGGGGGTTGGATTTTACGGGGGGCACCCAGATTCAAATTGCCTACCCAACGGCGGCTGATCTACCTGCCATCCGCGATAATTTGTACAACGCTGGATTTAAGGAAGCGCAAGTCATTAGCTATGGCACCTCAAAAGATGTGTTAATTAGCATTGCACCGCATGCGGATGTCGATCAGAGCACTTTGGTTGATAGCGCCATGAATGCGCTGCCGGGAGCAACCAAACAAAGCGTGGAGTTTGTTGGTCCGCAAGTGGGGAAAGAGCTTGCTACCAAAGGTGCATTGGCGATTCTGGTTTCTTTACTGGCCACCATGATTTATATTGCCATGCGTTTTGAATACCGTCTGGCATTTAGTTCAGCGGTAGCGCTTATTCATGATCCTGTCTTGATCCTCGGGGTCTTTGCGATGTTTGGTATTGAGTTTGATCTAAAAGCTTTAGCGGGTTTATTGGCTGTGATTGGTTATTCGTTGAATGACACCATTGTGGTATTTGATAGGGTCCGTGAAAATTTCATTAAAATCCGACGCTCAAATTCGATTGAAATCATGAACATTTCAATCAACCAAACTTTATCCAGAACCATTATGACGTCTGTTTTAACGTTGTTTGTCGTGGTTGCATTGTTTGTTTACGGTGGCGAGACGATTCATGGTTTTTCTTTAGCACTGATTATAGGGATTGTCATTGGCACTTATTCTTCCATTTACGTTGCTGGTGCTCTAGCTGTAGTGCTAGGCCTGGATCGCAAAGATTTCCTACCTTCACAGCGCAAAGCCCTAGACGACCGTCCCTAACCCTCATCGAACCGTGATCGTAAGGGCGCGGAAA
The DNA here is from genome assembly GCA_964525945.1 of uncultured Legionellaceae bacterium. GTDB lineage: Bacteria > Pseudomonadota > Gammaproteobacteria > Legionellales > Legionellaceae > CAZGKX01. Next base: position 30,761 of record CAZGKX010000002.1, on the reverse strand, counting down.
TTTTCAGGGTCAGGAGAGTGA
>CAZGKX010000002.1:0-30730 GCA_964525945.1 uncultured Legionellaceae bacterium | reverse complement strand
ACCCTGTTGTGAACTGCACCACTCCCTTACGGTCACGGCTCGGATGGTTAGGCAGTTAATTTATCGACTTTTGCGGCACAAATAAAATCATTGTGCGACAAACCTTTTAAAGCGTGGGTTGAAAATCGCACGTGGCAGTAATTATAGCCAACCTCGAGATCAGGGTGGTGATTTTCGACATTCGCTATCCATGCCAATGCGTTTACGAATGCCATGGTTTCGTAAAAATTATGAAATGAAAATGATTTTTTGATTTCATCGCTATTTTTTGATACAGCCCAACCTTCATCCAGCTGGGGCATCAGGTTGATGATTTGCTCGGGTTTTAAAGCCGCTCCAATTCCTTCACATGATTCGCAATGTTTTGTGCTTAGATCAATATTCATCGTTAATTCCTTTTTGAGAATGCAGTTATGAAGACGCTATTGCTTTCAAGCATAGCGCAAATTTTTCTAGAAATTTATTGTTCTGCTGTTCGGTTCCTATAGTAACGCGTAAATAATTGTTTAATCCGTACGGATGCAACGGACGCACAATAATGCCATGCTGTTGCAACCGTTGATAGAGTTGTTCTGAATCCATTTTACAATCAATCATCAAAAAATTGGCAGCGGTGGGCAAACTTGAAATTTTTAATGTCGCCAAGCCTTGCTCCATTTGCCGAAGGCCTCGGGCTGTGATGTCTAAGCTTTTTTCTAAAAAAGCATGATCATCCAAGGCCGCACTTGCTGCGACCATCGCGGCTTGATTAACGGCAAAGGGGAGCTGCAAGCGGTAAAGCAAAGACGTAATTTGTGGATGGGATATGGCATATCCTAAACGTAATCCTGCCAGTGCATAAGCTTTTGAAAAAGTTCGCGTAATGACTAAATTAGGGTATTTGTCCAACAAAGCAAGACTGTTGGACTTGGAAATAGACTCGGCGTATTCATGATAGGCTTCATCAAGCACCAATAAAGTGTTTTTCGGAATATTTTCTAAAAGGCGTTCGATTTCAGTGGCTGGAATCAATACCCCCGTTGGGTTGTTGGGATTAGCCAGAAAAATAAGCGCAGTTTTTTCGTTGCAGGCATGGATCATGGCGTCTATATCAACTTGCCAATCGGCATGAACAGGTGTACTAACCACCGGAATATTCAACGTTTTGGCCTGAATGCTATACGAAATAAAGGCATAATCGTGGGTTAATATATGTTTATTGTCATGCAAGGCAAAACACGTGAGCAATAAACAAAACAGTAAATCAGAACCATTGCTTAGCGTTAGCATTTCTGAATTGATGCTTAATTTATCAGCAAGTTTTTTACGCAAAGGGTGGTTGATGGACGTTGGATAAAGGGCAATTTGTTGCGAAGTCAGTTCACTCAACGCTCTTAAAACATGGGGACTGCAACCCAAAGGGTTTTCATTGCTGGCCAATTTAATGATATCGGTTAACCCTTGTTCTCGAGCGACCTCATCAATGGATTTTCCTGGAATATAGGGCGCTAAAGATTGAATTCCTGCATGAGATAATTTGGTAAAATCGAATGTCATAACCAGTTCCGATAGTTGTTAAGCCACCCATCTTACTCAAGCCCATATAAAAAGTGAATGGCTAATTCATGCATTGCAATTTTATGGTTTAAAAGATACCATTTTTATCCAACCTCAGGAAATGAATATGGAAAAAAATCAGGGATTTTCTTTGACAGAAGCATTGGTATCGTTGCTGCTGATCACCACAATTTCATTAAACCTTCTACAACAGCAGTGGCGTAATCATCAGTTGCTGAATGATTTGAATTTACGCGCCTCGGCTTTAAATGATCTAAACAATTTGTCTGAACGTAAAATGGCAGGAGCCACAGACCTTACCCCCATCCAACCATTTCACTTGGATGTGAATCAACATGGCCGTGCAGTTCAACTGCAATTAACGTGGCATTCACCTTCTCAGCCAGCAATCGACCTTAATCGTTTAAAACGCAATGTGTTTGTGCCATGAAAATGAAACAATCGGGTGTTAGTTTATTGGAAATTATGATGGGGCTTGTTTTAACAAGTTTTACGATCGCCATGTTGTTGCACAACCATGAGATGATAAAAAAACATTATTTGTTGACGCAAAAAACGTTGGAAAAATCATCCGAATTGCAAACCGTTGCTCGTTTAATACGAACAAGTGTTCAGCAAGCTGGATTTACTCCTTGTTTAAACATGAATCATTTAATTGTGGTGGATCATCGTTATGGTTATTCGAAATTACCTGCTCTCACGGTTGAAAATTCTTCTGTATTAAAAACAAATAGAATGAGTTCTGATTTTGTCGAAGTGCAGGTTTTGAATGAAAACCATCTTGAAATCGATGCCCCCTTGCCAAATAGAGAACAAACATTATTGATTGCAGATTGTTACCATGCTGAAACCACTCTTATTCAATCAACACATCAAAACGGTTTAAAAGAAACAATTTTTTTAAAAAATCCATTGATGTTTCACTATTCCCCGCCCATTTATATCGGTGCCTTAGAACAAAACATTTATTTTATTAAACCGGATCAATCAGGGCATGGACGGCTGTTTTTTCAAGCGTCTGAGGCCGAAGAATTAACGCCATGGGTGCAAGCGATGCAAATAAAGCTTTCTCATCTTTCAAAAGGAACATTGTTGGACGTGCATTTGCAGCTGATGGATGATCAAGAAATGGAGGTTGCTGCCATGGTACGGACGTTATGAAACAACAAGGATTTATTTTAATCATGGCCATGGGGATGCTGATGGTCATGACCATGCTGGTTTTATCGCTCATGCAAAGTGTGCGAATGGATTTAAAAATACAAGACGGTTTTTTGACATTTGAGCAATCCCTTTATCAATTGGAGTTTGTTGCGCAACAAATTGTGCTAAGCAACACGGAGTGCTGGAAAAATACCACTGATTTTCATCAGTTGTCGGCGTGGGTGAAATCAAAGCACGGATGCGTTATTGAATTTAATCGACAACGTTATCATTACATTGTCAGCGATCTCGGGAGCTACCCATGCTTGATTATACCGTCGTCCCACCGAATTTACGGGAGCCATCATTGGTTGGTTACCATTTCCTCAACCACTCCGCCTGAAATTGTACTTCAAATAAGAACGGCTAAGGCAAGACCTGGCTTAGCGTGTGAATTTTCACATCAACATAAAATTAATGCGGGTTTGATCAGTTGGCATATGGCTTCTTAATCAAACTGTGTTGCTGTACGCATGCAATCAACGTATAATTAATTGACACACTATCTTGTAATTGAACTTAAATATTGCTCAGTCCATCTTGAGCAAGGAATTAATCCTCATGTTTAAACGCCATAAAAAAACCGAAACTTCAACGCCCAACAGCAGTTATTACGCAACAGAGCAATTGCTTTCAACCCAATATCTAGAGTTAACGCATCCTATTTCCAAACGGGTCAGTAAACGATTAGGTGCGGAGATAACCAAACAAATAGGCATGAACTTTAAAAAAATACTTAAAGGACGAGAAGTTGCTTTGTCTATTGCGAATACCCTCATAACGTCTAATGACCATATAACGGCTTTCATTCAAAAATCGGCTTATGTGATCCATACTGCAAACATTACAAAATTTGCAAAAGAAGCTCTTGTTGACCAATACTGCAATGGCTTAAGCAATTTTACCCCACAATTGTTAGACGCAATATTTGCACAAATAACAACAGATCAAGCACAAAATCATGCAGATCTTGCGTTGCTGTTGTTTTCGGATGAGGAGCAGGATAACTGTTTTGCCGTACTCAACGACATGGTGGTTGAAAAAATCAATGATTGCATGCCTGTGGATTATCGACAACATTACACCGATGAACGTTTACAGCGTCGTTACGACAGTTTAGCGCGATTATTAAGCATGAAAAAAAGTTTTTCTGTTTGTTCTGCGGTAACGATAGTGTATGGGAAACTGCTTATTGCAGCCAATTCCGGCGGTGAAGCGAGTTCGTCTGAGTTGGCCATGATCTTAATGAAAAAATTGGCGATTATTCGCAAATTTCTAAACACTCTTCTTGAAAATCAAGGTATTTTAATCAATGACACTGTGTTTTCGGAATTGGTTGAAATTCATCTGGATGAGTTGATTGATACTGGCGGCACCTTTCAAAACAGAGATTTGTTAAGCCAGGCCATGGTCAAATTGGCTCGAGCAACCATTCCCGGTAGAGAGCCTGCATCAGAGCACTTCGGTGCCGCGGATTATTTTTCAGAAAGTGAGTGCAATGCCATTTTGCACGAAACCAGTTATGATATTTTATTGCCTGAAGGCAAAAAAAATGTGAATGATCCATCTGAAACGGCCGCAGGGATGACTTCTTTTGAGATAACCTCGGACCTCATGAAAACGGTCTTTTATCCCTTTTCTGGATTTCCAACGTCTGTTTTGGTCAAGCATTTTCATGCAGAACAGCTTATTATCTACTATTTATTAAATGCTTATTTTATCAATTTACATGGCACTGAGGATGATAAAATTCGGTTGGGAATTTCAAAATTGTGTTGCAAAACATGTGACAGTGTTATTCGTCGTTATGCGAATTTACAAACAAGAGGGACGCATAATGTTTTGTATGAATCGACTGTCGATTTGTTGAGCAAAACAGTCTCTCCAGCTCCCACCACCCCAACAAAACTTAAATCTCCCACTGCAGCAGTTTCCAGTCCATTTTTCTCTCCGGGAGCACCTGATACCAATGAACAAAAAAATGCAATCAGCATTGATGCTCCGCCTTTAGCGAGCAAGTCGATTGATTTTCCTGTGGGGGATGGGTTTGGATTTTTTTCCGCAATGCCTGTGGTGGGTCAGTCGATTGGTTTTACTGAGGATGGGCGTCGTCTTTTTCCTGGAGTAACTGCTCCCGAGGATCTTTTTTTCGAGGACGCGGCGCGCGACGAATGCCTTGTCTCATCTGCCATAAATGGTTTTTCCTAAAAAAATAATATTGAGGAACGAGGGCGAGAGGCCTAGACTATCCGGTTTCACCCTCCATGTTCAGATGAGTTATTCGTTAATTGCTTCTTTTAATTTGGATCCAGCTTTGAAACTAACTATATTGCTGGCAGGGATGTTCAATGGTTGTCCTGTTGATGGATTGCGACCGGTTCTGGCGGCGCGTTTCTTTACGGATATGCTTGCAAATCCGGGTAAAATAATCGAATCGCCTTTGGCCAGTAAATCAGTGATTGAGCTAATGACTGCATGCAACGCATTTTCCGCATCTTTTTTCCCCAATCCGGCAGTTTTGCTGATCGCATCAATCAGTTCCTTTTTTTTCATTGTATTCTCCTTGGTTTTTTTGAGCAGAGGATATAGCTGAAATGTCATGCCATATAGAACGGTATACCATTTGTTGCTTGCAGGGCAATGTTGGTGAAACCTTATTCAATAATGTGGCAAAGAAAGGATAAAAGTCAACAGTGCGTTGTGAGTTTTCGGGGCACCTGTTACACCTTCATGGTAAATTTTCACTTGTGAAGTGCAGGAGCCATTGATCATGATCTGCATGAACAATTTTTTCTTTTTCTTGCCGTGTTAATTTTTTAATGCTTCGTTCAGCTTTCATTGCATCGCATTTTCCACCGGGTATTTTCCATGATTTTGCGATCGAAATGGGTTTGAAGCTTCGCGTGTATTTGCTTCCTTTGCCCGCAAGATGAGCTTGATAACGTTTGGTAAGATTGTTTGTATAACCTGTGTAGTAAGTGTTGTTTTCACACAACAACATATAGACCCACCAATCACTCGAAGGCATTCATTGCTCCAATCTGAAATTGCATATTTAATTGACTTTATATTGTCCAAAATATATTCACTAGTCAAGATTAGAATCGATATGTTGTGCATGAGCAAAATAAAAATTTTGGGGCGCAAAGTTTGATGGTATTTTTTTCCACGACGCCAGATTTCAGGTCAAGTTTCACGTTAATGAAACCGGTTCATTGAGCGATGGGTACTTGTGGCATGTTGCAATATGGTCATTGACCAGACCCACTGCTTGCATATAGGCGTAAATGATGATTGAACCCACAAAATTCATGCCTCTTTTTTTTAAATCTTTGGCCAATGCATCTGATTCGGGCGTATGGGTAGGAATGTCTTGCAACGTTTTAGGACGATTGATTTTGGGGTGACCTTGCACAAAACGCCATACATAATGATCAAATGAACCAAACTCTTGTTGTATTTTTATGAAAGCCTGGGCATTTTTACGGGCAGAAAATATTTTTAAACGATTGCGGATTATGCTGGAATCACTGAGCAATTTTTCCAGATCAGCATCTGTCATAGAAGCGACAGCATGCGGGTCAAATTGTTTGAAGGCTAGACGATACGCTTCGCGTCGTTTTAAAATTGTTTCCCAATTGAGCCCTGCTTGAGCTCCTTCCAATAGCAGCATTTCAAAATGTTTCTGATCAGAGTGCACCGGAATACCCCACTCTAAATCATGGTACTGTTCATAATGAGGTTTGTTTGTTCCGACCCACGGGCAACGTTTCATGGAAATTTCCTTTTGGTGTAAAAAATATTTTTTGTTCATCATGGAAGGTTATCAACATTATCCACAAAATCTGTGGATAATGTTGTGCATAGACCCTTAAACCCGTTGAAAACAGAGTCTTTTTTTCACTGATATTTTACTAACCAATTGAGAGCGCTGATGATTGTTCAATCCCCGGTACGCGGGGCTATATGTAAAATTTCACAGTGCGGGTTTTAGCCTGCGTTCATGCAAAAAATTCTTTTATTCATGGTGTTTATAATGCTACCATGATTGTTTATATCCCGCACGTCCTTAGGCCGTTTTGTATAATTTTGGTGAAGCTGTAAACGTATAATTGACGATTCAGGTGAACAATGCATGTGGGGAAACAATTTACATTATCAGGGTATTTTACATGGACTAAACGGGAAATAGGCTTTCTTTTTTTTATCTCGTTCATTCCTGTTGTGGTTTATTATTTTTTTCACGTTGCTTTATTTACCAAACTCCCTCCTTTTGTTTCAACCGTTATGGGAACGTCTGTGGCGTTCTTAATTGGCTTTAAAAACAACGCAGCGTATGGACGATACAATGAGGGTTTGGAGTTATACACCCAACTTCAATCATTAAGCTATTGGTTAAGTTTTCAAATTAAAGGCTTAGACGATAAATCTCTTCAACAGCACATCATTAATCTCCACATGGCGTGGTTAACGGCATTGCGTTATGCACTGCGTGCTGATAGACATTGGGAAAATTTACATGATCCTGGTACCTACGAATTTATGACGATTGCATACGTTATTCCTGAACGAGCAACTCCGATTGAAGAGGCGATCAACCCTTACTTATCATCAACAGCGATCGCGGCTTTTCTGCGGAACGAAAAACAACCCCTGTATTGTTTGGAGTTGCAAAACGATTTTCTAGAAATGTTATTGAAAAATAAACGTATTCCGGAGCATTTATACGCGCAAGTTCATGGCCTTCTCCAGCAACTCATAGAAAAGCAGGAAAAATGTTTGCGTCTGAAAAACTTCCCTTACCCGCGTAATTTGCATTCCATCAATAAATATTTTCTCACGGTGTTTTTGATGAGTCTTCCTTTCTCGTTGCTTGCTACGCTGAGTCATTTGGATTCGGTTTGGCTTGTCGTGCCCTTGAGTATGTTCATTGGATGGATTTTTGTTTGCTTGGATAAAGTGGGGCAACACACCATGAATCCTTTTGAGGGCACGGTCATGGATGTTCCTATAGCCGCTATTTCGCGAAAAATAGAAATCGCGATGAAGCAAACATGCGGTTTATCTGACATACCTGAGCCCATAATACCCATGTCAGGATTTGTATTGTTATAACCCGTTTGTGTTAGCTGAGAATAATAGGTCTATATTCAGAGTATGCTGCATGCCTGAAATTGATGTTAAACTCGTAATGTCTGCTGCGGTTCCAACGGTCAAAAGTATGGTTCCCCAACTGTGTTTCTAACTTATTTGCTACGACAATCCCGCTCCTGTCTCTTGACAAAACCCCACTTTATGATAAAATGTGCTCTTAATGTATAAATATTTTACATTTAATGTGCAAAAGGATGCTTTAATGTCTACTTCAAATCATGCAGTGCATCATTTCATAATTGTTTTAAAGGCGTCGTGTTGCTGTTGACCTCAATTATATTGTAACGATTTGATTTTAAAAGACAAACCAATAAGGTGTTCTTATGTGCGCTCATCATACTTCTAAAAAAACAAATTTCTTATTCAGTTCTCCCGTGCTATACGCAATCATGATAGCTCTTGGACTGGTAAGTGGCTTTGCTGACATAGGGTTTTTAAAAACATTGGGTTTATTTGTGGCCGATGTGTTCATTAAAATTTTTAAATGCATCAGCTTACCCATCATTGCTCTTTCCATCATTGTGACTTTATCCAACTATCGCTCCGATGGGATGATGCGTTCAGTATGGCGCCGCACCATGTTTTATACGTTGGGCACCACTTTGGTTGCAGCTGGGGTTAGCTTTGTTTTGTATTTGCTGATTCATCCGGCAACGGTAAGTATTGCGGCAACGGCGCCAGCCCCCGTTCCCGCCTCGCAGGGGGGGTATTTGCAATACATTTCAAGCCTTATTCCAACGACATTCCTTTCGCCTTTTCTTGAAAACCAAGTCATAAGCGTGCTGTTTCTTGGTATTGTGATAGGGATTGCTATTCGCTTTATCCCTGATGAACAACCAAGACAGACCATCACCCAATTTTTTCGAGGTGCGCACGGTTTGTTCATGGTTATTACCAAATGGATCATTGCAATTATACCCATTGGTTTGTTTGGGTTTATTACAACGACGGTGGTTCAACTGCGTGGTGGTGTTGCCATTAAAGGCATTGGTGCTTATTTATCAGTTATTGTTTTGGCTAATTTAATCCAGGGATTTGTCATTTTACCGCTTTGGTTAAAATCGCGTGGCATTAAACCTTATGCAGCAATGAGAGGGATGTTACCGGCATTGTCGCTGGCCTTTTTTTCCAAATCTTCAGTGGGCACTTTGCCTGTAACGATGGATACCGTGGAAAAGAATTTGCATGTGAAGCCTGAAATCAGTCGCTTTGTTTTGCCACTTTGCACCAGCATTAACATGAATGGTTGTGCGGCATTTATTTTTACAACGGTTATTTATTTAATGCAAAACAACGGTATCCATGTCTCGATCAGTTCCATGTTGATGTGGGTGATTGTCGCGACCGTAGCTGCCATTGGCAATGCAGGAATTCCGATGGGGTGCTTTTTTCTCAGCGCGAGCTTATTGGCCAGCATGAATGTGCCCATAACCTTGTTGGGAATTATTTTACCGTTTTATAGCTTGATTGACATGGTGGAGACGGCTCTCAATGTTTGGTCAGATTCCTGTGTGGTAAAAGTGGTCAATGACGGAGTTGCCAATGCCCACACACCTGTACCTGTCTTTGAGGCTGAGCTACAAATGTAATAGGAGCGTAATAAACTTGTAGGGTGGGCAAAGCAAAGCGTGCCCACCAGGTTTTTTATAAAAGCAGCTCTTCGCAAATGGTTAAATAGATGGCGGCCAAAACCTCCAACTCCTCACAACCGACGCGCTCATTCACCTGATGGATCGTGGCGTTGGTTGGCCCTAGTTCAATAACTTCCACACCAAATGGAGCAATAAAACGTCCATCCGAAGTGCCACCACTGGTTGATAATTCTGGCGTTTGTTGGGTGTGATGGGTTATGGCGTTCACACTACTCGTTAACAAACGTCCTTGAGCGGTTAAAAAAGGCTCGCCACTGTGTTGCCAATCGATATGAGGATGAAGTTGATGCCGCAAAAAACAGTTTTCTATAGCATGTTTTAAACCCGCGCAGGTTTGCTCTGTTGAATAACGGAAATTAAAATGCAAGGTTAATTCACCAGGAATAATGTTATTGGCTTGCCCTCCTGCCTGAATGTGCGTGATTTGAAAAGTGGTGGGGGGGAAATAATCGTTGCCTTTGTCCCAGATGGTTTGCACAAGCTCAGTTACGGCTTTTGATATTGAATGAATGGGATTTTCTGCCAAATGGGGGTAAGCCACATGCCCTTGTTTGCCGTGTAACGTTAATTGACCCGACAAAGAACCACGTCGTCCAATTTTAATGACATCCCCTACCGCTGATGTACTGGACGGTTCACCAACTACACAATAGCGGGGAAGGAGCCCTTGTTTTTTTAACGTGTTCATTACATACGGGGTACCTAAATCGTACTGATTGCCTTCTTCACCGCTGGTGATTAAAAATCCTAAGCTGCCCTGGAACGTGGAATGCTTATCCACAAAATGCTTGGCAGCAACCAACATGGCCGCAATGCTGCCTTTCATATCAGCTACCCCACGGCCATAATAAAAACCATCTTGTTCGACAAGCGCAAAGGGGTTGGTTGCCCATTTTGAACGATCGCCAACAGGAACAACATCGGTGTGGCCTGCAAAAATGAAGAGTGGTTGGCTGTTGCCTATTTGAGCATACAAATTAGACACTGGGGGATTGTCCATGTTTTGGCACTTGAACCCTAAGGCCTGTAAAAGTTCCAGTATATAATGTTGGCACCCCTCATCATGTGGCGTAACCGAAGGGTAATTGACCAGTTTTGTGAGAATCTCTTTGATTGACCACATACTAAACCCGCAATAATTCGTTGATGCTCACTTTTGCACGTGTTTGTGCATCGACCTGCTTCACAATAACGGCGCAATACAAACCATGGGTTTTGTCTTCACTGGGTAAACTACCCGCAACGACCACTGATCCAGCTGGAATACGTCCGTAGCTAATGTCACCCGTGAGGCGATTGTATATTTTCGTGCTTTTGCCTAAAAATACGCCCATCGAAATAACAGAATTTTGTTCAACGATGACACCTTCCACGACTTCAGAACGCGCACCAATAAAACAATTGTCTTCAATGATGGTGGGATTCGCTTGCAGCGGTTCCAAAACACCGCCAATGCCGGCACCACCTGATATATGAACATTTTTGCCGATTTGTGCACACGATCCCACCGTGGCCCACGTGTCGACCATCACGCCTTCATCAATATAAGCACCCATGTTGACATATGAGGGCATCAACACACTGCCTTTGCCAATATAGGCACCCCGCCGTACGATGGCATGGGGGATGACTCGAACCCCGTTGTCTTTAAAATTGTCTGCTCCCACGTCAGTGTATTTGAGGGGTATTTGATCGTAGAATTGACAAAATCCTGCTTCAAACACTTGTTTAGGGTACACACGAAAAGACAATAGCACGGCTTTTTTCAGCCATTGGTGAACAATCCATTCACCCTTTATTTTTTCGGCAACTCGGATTTGTCCTTTATCGAGTGCGGTTATTGTTTCATCAATTGCTGCGATAAGGGAGGAAGGCGCATTGTCGGGTGATAAAGTTTGGCGTTGTTCAAAATGTTGTTCAATAATGTCTTGTAGGGCCATGGTGTTTCACCTAAAACGGGTCATGAAGTTCTTCTGATCATATATTGATGAGGGAATTGATGCTATCATTTCATCCTCAAATTATCGAATTATCATACGACAATGCCGCATCGAACAATAAAACTTTCTGATTGTAAACTCTCTGTCATTGCCCCCATGTTTAATGAAGAAGATATCATTGAAACATACATTGAACGTGCTACGGCTGTTTTAGATAAGTTTTTTAACGATTATGAACTTATTCTCATTGACGATGGTTCTTCGGATCACACAGTGTCACGCTGTTCATCCTACATCAAGGGCAATAAAAACATTCGGCTCATTTCATTTTCCAGAAACTATGGGCACGAAATTGCATCCACTGCGGGTTTTGATCATGCCTTGGGTGATTATGTCATTTTAATGGACACCGATCTGCAACACCCACCTGAACTGATTCCAGATATGGTTAAAAAAGCAAAAGAAGGGTTTGATGTGGTCTGTGCGTCACGCCTGAACCGTGAGGATGAATCTTGGTTTAAAAAAACCACAGCAAGCTTGTTTTATCGGTTTTCTCGTAAAATGACGGGGTTTGATCTGTCTTCTGACACAGGAAATTTTCGCTTATTGAGCCGAAAAGTAGTGGATTCATTAAAAAAAATGAAAGAAAGCAACCGACATTTGATCATGATGTTTGCCTATGTTGGTTTTAGAACAGCAAGCATTACCTACCATTGCCCGCCTCGTGCAGCGGGAAAAAGCAAATACAATGTTCGAAAATTAATCAATTTGTCGCTTGATTCCATCATTGGTTTTTCCTCCAGGCCATTGCGTGTCATGTCCCTTTTTTCTGTGCTGATCAGTATTGTAATGATGCTTTATGCTGGTTTTATTTTAATTCAAAAATTATTCACACATCAGCAATTAGCGGATGGCATGGCTTCAATTATTTTTCTTATCGCTGGTTTATTTTCCATGCTATTTTTATTTTTGGCGATTATTTCAGAATACATCAGCCGTATTTTAATCGAAACAAAAAACCGTCCTTTGTACAATGTTAAGCAAGAAATCACCCATGAATCGATTAATAACAGCGATTAAATCGTTAAAAGACCGTTATAAATTTGCCCGCTATTTGTTTGTTGGCGCCACGAACACTTTGTTGTGCATGACGGTCATGTATTTAGGCGCAGTCATGGGGTTGGGGTATCTAACGTACACTGCGATGGGCTATTTAATCGGAATTATTTCCAGCTTTTTTATGAATTTGCATTTTACGTTCCGCGTCGAAGGTCAAATTGCCAAACGTTTAATTTTATTTTTTGCCATCAATTTTACCAATTTATTGATCGTTGAGTTGATTGAATATGTGTTAATTGATTATTTGCTTATGAAGCATTTACCCGCAATTTTAAGCGGCATGTTGTGGTATATGTCCACCGGTTATTTGATGAATAATTTTCTGGTTTACCGTGAAAAAATAGGTCAAAAAATATGAGTCGCATCCTGATTTGTGCCGACGATTACGCGCAAAACCCATTCATTAATTCTGGCATTCTCCAATTGGCCAAAATGAACCGCATTAATGCCATCAGTTGTTTGGTTAATTCTGCATTGTGGCCACAAGCCAGTGTTGAATTAAATCAATTGCAACCCTCCATGACAATAGGTCTGCATTTTAATTTAACAATGGGTGAAGCATTAAGTTCGGAATGGCAGCAATCAGAAGGGCCGTTGTTTTCAAACTTACCGCAGCTGTTGCAAAAAATATATTCAAGAAAGCTGGCTGTTCGCTGTGTAGCAGCAGAATTATTGGCCCAATTGGAATGTTACAAATCATGCATGCAAAGCTACCCACTTTATATTGACGGGCATCAACACGTTCATCAATTGCCCATTGTCCGTGATGCCTTTGTTGCTGTGTATAAAAAGCTTAAATTATCCGCTATGGTCCGCAATACCAGCAATGGGTGGCGTGATTTTTTATCCATGGAAAGTTTTCCTAAACAGCAATTGATTGCGCTGCTGGGGGGGTATTCATTTAAGCAACGGTTGGTGCAAGCGTCCATCTCCTTTAACCCCACATTTTCTGGTATTTATAATTTTAAACAAGCCGTGAATTACCGCAGTTATTTTCGTCACTTTTTAAAAAATAGCGTGGAGGGTGGATTGATCATGTGTCATCCAGGTGAGGCTTCAAACGATCCCACTGATCCTTTGTATGGATCCCGTCATCACGAGCTGAAATACTTTTTAAGTGATGCTTTTTTGTGTGATTTAGAGGATAATTCGTTCCAAATTAAAGCACAGATTGGATAATTGAGAACATGTCACAAAACACCTTAAATGAGACGGCTCATAAAAAGTTTTATCAGCATATTATCTTTGTGTTATTTTTCTTGTTGATTTGCCGCATTGTGGCGATGCATTATGTTCCACTCAATGATTCGACTGAATCACGCTATGGTGAAATTGCCCGCATTATGGCCCAGACCAACAATTGGGTCACACCGATGCATTTTTACGATCAACCTTTTTGGGCAAAACCACCTTTATCGACGTGGTTGTCTGCTGCATCGATTAAATTATTGGGCGTGAGTGAATTCGCGGTGCGATTGCCCGGTTTATTGCTGTCTATTGGCATATTAGGTTTGGTGTGGGGTTTTGCGAAGCGCCATAGCGGAACATTGATGGCAGCCACCACGGTGTTGGTGTTGGCGAGTAACTTATATTTTCTTTTAGATGCGGGAACGGTCATGACCGATCCGTCGTTGCTCTTTTGCACCACCCTCATTTTTATTTCGTTTTGGAACGCGGTCGTTAATGCCAGTAAACCATGGGGCTATGTGTTTTTTGTGGGTTTAGGGCTTGGTTTGTTGGCCAAAGGACCGGTAGCCCTTGTTTTGATGGGCATGCCCATCTTTGTTTGGATATGCATGCACCGTAAATGGTCTGCGGTGTGGAAAAATTTACCGTGGGTAAAAGGGGGTTTATTAACACTGGCAATTGCTTTGCCGTGGTATATTTGGGCTGAAATCAGGACCCCTGGTTTTTTGCATTATTTTATTGTTGGGGAACATATTCAACGTTTCTTAGAACCAGGTTGGGATGGTGATAAATATGGTTTTGCGCATTCAGCTCCTTATGGGATGATTTGGGTGTATGCGCTGATGGGGATGTTGCCGTGGTCCATTGCTGCACTTGTCTGGTTCATTCGTGAAGGTAAAAAAATTCCAGCCATCTGGAAAGACCAAGATGGCTGGATCAATTATTTAGTGTTATGTGCCTTCGTGCCGTTGATTTTTTTCACGTTTGCTCGCAACATCATATACCCTTATGTGTTTCCCAGTTTACCCTTGCTGTCGTTGTTGTTTGCTGAATTGGTCAACCGCTGTCAAATGACGCCAGGGGATAAACGGCGTTTTATTCCTGTGGCCGCGATCAATGGTTGTTTGTTTTTGCTCGCTACATTTTTATTTGTGTTAAAACCTGAGTTGGTTTCGAAATCGCAAGATCGTTTGGTTGCCCTCTGTGACCAGCAACAACCTGTCTCTGAACGCCATCTTATTTTTTGGGATCATAAAACAACTTATTCGGCGCAATTTTATTCACGTGGCAATGCCTCGGCCACACTAGACGCCAACCAATTGTGCGATTTACTGATGGAGCATGCAGTGAATTATGTGGTTCTAAATTCCGGTGAACCCACGCCCCTGCCGACTAAATTTTTAAAGCACCTCAGTGAAATTGCAACTGTGCCCGTGCTTCAAAATAACTACACGTTATACCGCGCTGAATCATTTGATTGCAAACAAAGCTAATCCTACTGAGGCCCTTGATGCTGGGCTTTATCAAGGGCCAGTAAGGTGTTTATATTTAAGGTTTCCTTAATATTGATAAGGTAAGCTAATGTCCATTTTTCTTACATAACATGAACCGATGAAACAACCATTTTCTACGTCCCCGAATCCATCGAAAAAACATATAAAAAAATCTAACGAAGCACAAAAAATGGCGAACCGCCTCTCCGCTGCAAAGTTCAGAGCAGATCAAATAGAATTAAAACAACAATTGCTCGACCATAACCATCATGTTCGTTCATTTTTTATCCAGAATGGAATATTGCCAGCTCAGTTGCCGCCTGTTCCTTCTATTGTTTACGCGAGCAGGCCTAGAAATAATCATTTAGGATTAGAGGAAAGACGTAAACGAAACAATAGGATTTCAGCTTTTCTAAGCCGTTATAAAGAATTGACTGCAATCCAGTTGCTTCAAGTACAAAATCCGTTGTTTGATGTAACTCTCCGATGCATAAAAGCTCAATCGGAGATAATTCCTTCTTCTGTCATCGTTGAAATGGCAAGTTTGATGTGGAATGATGCCTGTGGTCATATCTTAAATCGGATGAGTGCAGAAATTCAAACCAAACTCAACATGCCAGTTGAATATGCCGAAACAATGACCGCTAAATATGTCAAAACAGATTGTTTTGATCATGTAAGTACAGTTGTTCGTACCCCAGCAGGCGGGATTATCTTAGCGCAAATGATCGCTGTAATAGACACACATCTTGAAACTCAAGTTAATGATGCTGAAAGTGCTAACCTTGATGAAGTTTGGGATGAGCAAAAAACTGCCATCTTGAAGGAAATGAGTGCAGGATTAATGTTTTTTGATAAAACAGCACAACATTGCAAAAAAGGCCAACTGAACCGCGACCGTACGGAAGCGGAAGTTGTTGTCATGGGTGGCCCTCCTGCTCTAACTTAGATCATGTGCTAAATCGGCTTGTAAGTCTTCTACATGTTCAATGCCCACTGACAACCGGACAAAACCATCTAAAATGCCCAGTTGTTCACGGGTCTGTTGAGGTATGGAAGCGTGGGTCATGATGGCAGGATGCTCTATCAAACTTTCTACGCCCCCCAAGCTTTCTGCTAATGTAAACAGCTCGCAACGCGATAAAAAACGCTGAGCCCCCTCCAGCCCGCCGCGCACCACCATTGAAATCATGCCCCCAAATGCTGACATTTGTTCTGTAGCCAATGTAAATTGAGGGTGAGAATTCAACCCAGGATAAATCACGCGTTCCACGTTGGGATGTTGTTCAAGCCAGGGGGCGAGGGCAAGGGCGTTTTCGCAATGTTGTTGCATTCTAATGGACAAGGTTTTTAGTCCTCTTAGTACTAAAAAGCTGTCAAAAGGCCCGGCAATCGCACCACATCCGTTTTGTAAAAAAGCCAATTTTTCCGCTAACTCTTGGTTTTCCCCCACAACAACCACGCCACTGATCACATCAGAATGGCCATTTAAATATTTGGTTGCCGAATGCAAAACAATATCGAATCCCATTTCTATAGGGCGTTGAATCCAAGGGGTGGCAAAGGTATTATCGACCACCGTGATCAATTTATGGCGTTTCGCTAATTGGGCAATTTGACGTAAATTAGCCAATTTAAGCATGGGGTTGGTTGGCGTTTCAACCCATATCATCCGAGTGTTCGGTTGTATAGCGGCTTCAATGTTTTCCGTATTCGCCATGTCGACATAAGAAAAATCAAGGTTTGAGGTGCGGGTTTTGATTTTATCAAATAATCGAAATGAACCGCCGTATAAATCATCCGTTGCAATGACATGATCACCTGTGTCCAATAGGTCGATGACTGTGTTGATGGCAGCCATTCCTGACGCAAAAGCGAATCCTCTGACACCGGATTCTAAGCTGGCCATGCACTGTTCATACGCTGTACGTGTGGGGTTCTGGGTGCGTGAATATTCGTAACCTTGATGAACACCAGGAGCACTTTGTTGATAGGTTGACGTGGCATAAATTGGAGTCATTACTGCACCCGTACTCGGGTCTGATTTTTGTCCAGCATGTATGACTCTGGTATTGAAGTGTTTGTTTTTCATGCATCATCCTGATTTTTTTTTTAAATTTCTAGTACACTTAAACTAAAGGGGACATAAAAACTGCCGCCAACAATTATAGTGCCATTCTAGAGAGGGATGAATGAATAGGCAAGGTTTTAAAAAATCACTATCGAAGCTGCGTAATCGGCTATCGTCTCTTGCCCGGGATATGCAACAACAATTGAAACGGCAAGCCACCCATGACAATTTAACACAATTGCCCAATCAAGTGCTGTTTAAAGAAGGTGTGGAACAAGCGATTTTGGAGGCGAGTAAAAATCATTTATCGTTGGCTTGTCTTTTTTTAGATTTAGATCGTTTTAAATTAACAAACGACACGATAGGCCATAGTATCGGTGATAAATTATTGCAGGCCGTTGCTGAACGTTTGTTGACCATGGGGGACGAAACAAACTTGATCGCGCGGTTCGGGGGCGATGAGTTCATTATTTTAATGCCTTATGAAAGCAGCCAAGAACTGCCGGCACAATTCGCTGAAAAACTCTTGGCGACCATCAGAAAACCGTACAAAATTGGCCCTTATTCTATAAAAATAACCGCCAGTGTGGGCATTAGTATTTATCCCCAGGATGGTCCCGACTATGAATCACTCATGAAACATGCTGATTTAGCCATGTACGAAGCAAAAGAAAACGGACGGAACACTTATCGCTTGTTTTATCCTGAATTAAAAAGCCGTGCTTTGAGTCGTTTGCAGATGGACACGGCATTAAGAGGGGCATTAAAAAATAAAGAATTTCATTTGGTTTACCAGCCATTGATAGACATTAAAAATAATTGTGTTGTGGGTCTTGAAGCCTTATTGCGTTGGGATAATCCCGTTCTGGGTGTGATTTCACCGCTGGATTTTATCCCTGTTGCAGAAGAGACTGGCCTTATCATTGACATTGGTTCATGGGTTTTAGAAGAAGCATGTGAGCAATTGATGCGCTGGCATAAACAAGGATTATCCACGCTCATCGTTTCTGTCAATATGTCTTCGCGGCAATTTCATCAACCCAACTTGCCAATGCTCATTGAGACCATTTTAACGAAAACAGGATTGCCTCCACAATTCCTTGAGTTGGAAATTACGGAGCGTGTGCTTTTGGAAAATATTGATAAATTACTGGACACTATGAATCAATTAAAACAATTGGGTGTTAAACTGTCGATTGACGATTTTGGAACAGGTTATTCAAATTTGTCTTATTTAAAACGTTTTCCTGTTGATAAATTAAAAATTGATCAATCATTTATTATGGAAATTGTCAGCAACAGCAACAATATTGCGATTGTAAATGCCATCATTAATTTAGCCCATTGCTTAAATTTAGAAGTGTTGGCTGAAGGCATTGAAACTGAATTCCAAAAAAACTTTATCATTGACAGTCAATGTGATTATGGCCAAGGGTATTTTTTTAAAATCCCTGAAAAACCTGAGGATTTACAAGATTACTTGTTTGCTTTTGCAAAAAAAAATTAATGCGTTATCCTTAGGGGCCATGAACGGGCAGCAAAATGCTTGAACATCGTATGATGTAAATGTATGCAGCATCCATTGGAACGATCCAGAAGGAAAATATTGCGTGGTTTATACTGATATTAAAGCGTTTTTTATGAAGCCTATCGTTGCCCCGATCTTTTGTTTGGTATTCGCTCTCTTCGTGGTGATGCAAGTTAGTTTGGGCATAAAAAATTATCTGACCGTCACCACGCAGCCACTGACAAAACCGGGTATAAAATTGAAGGAAGGGGCAACGCCAGATGAAAAAAATGTGGGTTTAAATGCGCCTTTGTTTGGAGATTACGTACCCAATAATTTGTCAGAAGGGGATGTCAAACGATCCATTTTAAATGTCACTGTTGTTGGCATTATGTTAGCTTCGCAAGAAAGTTTGTCGCAAGTGATCATTCGCTCCGCAAATGGTCGCGAACAATCCTTTCGGGTCGGGGATGCGTTGTCGAGCGGTGTTGTGATCAAACGCATCACGTCGGATGGTGTTTTAGTCAATCGAAATGGGGAATTGGAGAGTTTAACTTTCCCGAAAAATGATTTAATCTTTGAAGCCCCTCCTAAACCAATAATACATTAAGGATACGGCATGCGTTTGGGCCATTTGTTTTTAAAACTAGTTATTGTTTCTTTGTTAATAAGCAGTTGTGTCACCGGGGGATTAAATTTGAAAGAAGGCATTAAAAGCTTTCAAGTTCAAGACTACCGGCAAGCGTTCGTGCGGTTAAAACCCGAAGCTGAGAAAGGACAACGTGATGCCCAGTATGCTGTGGGTTACATGTATTATTATGGCCAAGGCGTTGTTGAAAATAGAAAGCGGGCATGGTATTGGATCAGATGTGCAGCAAAAGCGGGCCAACCCGATGCTCTTGCAGCGATAAAAATTTTGAGCAAAGTCCCTCCGTATCAACCTTAAGAACTGTAACACAATCACATAGTTCGAACGAAGCTCAAATGCCAGATACGTTTATGCGATGCCGCGCCACGACATGGTTTATAATTATAGCAACTTGTTCATTCTACTTTGTCGAACATAACGAAGAAAATTTCGCGATAATTTTGGCCATTGGACTTGATAACCCTAATTGGTCAATCTCGTCAAAACCAAACCATCTCCCCGGCATTTCAGCCACTTCTGCTACCGAAAATCGGCATTCTGTGGCTAACGCTGAAATATGCAGATGAAAATGGCTGAAAGAATGCTTAATGGCCATAATGGCTTGTGTCTTGCTGACTTCAGCCTGATATGTTTTTCGAATAAATGCTGTGGGACAATCGTGTTCAGCAATGCTGGGTAAACTCCATAAACCGCCCCAAATCCCGGTGGGAGGACGTTTTTCCAAGTAAATACGATTGTCTGGGCTGTGCATTAAAATAAATTGTTCTTTTTTTACCGGCAGTGCTCGTTTGATTTTTTTTTGAGGGTAATGGGCAACGGCATCGGTTTGATGGGCTTGGCATGTATTGGCTAGAGGGCATTGTCCACAATTGGGGTTCTTAGGGGTGCAACAGGTGGCCCCCATATCCATAATAGCTTGTGTGTAGTCAGCGCAACGATCGTCGGGCATACAGGCATTGGCAAGTTGCCAAAGTTGTTGCTCGAGACGTGATGAGGGTGGTCCCGCAATTAAAAAATACCGGCTTAATACCCGTTTGACGTTACCATCTAAAATGGCGGTGGGCTTATTAAAGGCTAATGACGCAATGGCTGCTGCTGTCGAGGGACCAATGCCAGGCAAACGTTTTAAAACGTCCACTTCTTGAGGAAATTCACCTTGAAAATCGTTGCAGAGCAATTGTGCTGTTTTGTGGATATTGCGCGCACGGCTGTAATAACCCAACCCTGACCAATGCGCCAATACCTCGTCTTCTGACGCTGATGCTAATTGATAAACATCTGAAAAACGTTCTATGAAACGAACAAAATAAGGAATGGCTGTTTTTACCTGCGTTTGCTGGAGCATTATTTCTGAAATCCATATACGGTATGCTGTCTTTGGGTGTTGCCAAGGTAAATTTTTACGGCCATTCATGTCATACCAAGCGAGTAACGTTGGTGTAAATATTTGGTGGTTAATTGCCATTTTGAATAAATTCCCTTCTGAATGAATTTTGATCGTGGCCTTCGAGTAAAAAAAAAATCACCCGAAATATTGCAATCCATCTTGAGCAAGTGATAGTCTGTATGTCCTCCCAAATAAATGGGCGTTTAGATATTGATGTAGCTTTTCAAGTTGTACTCAGGATGAGTTAATTACGGAGCGCATTATGCCACAAAATGAATCGGACATATTAATATTAAAACCTACCCCTGTTTTTTTATCGTTTCTTGCCAGACAATTACCTGATATTGAGTTGCCTGATCTCAATTCGCTATCAGAGGACTACACGGCCTACACGATTCAAAAACAAGACACCGAAGAAGGCACGTTGGATGAAATTGAACGCCATTTTTCCTCCATGTTTAGGCATGAAATTCGTCGTGTGATCGGTGATAAAATTCACAAAGAGATTGAGGGGACATTTCTTGATTTTCTGTGTTGTTTTAAATTTGAGCTGCACTCTCAGATCGTCATCATGGAGTCATCCATTGATGAAGGGCAGCAATTGTTGTGTGTAAAACCTCGATCTGTCCTGTTGAAATGGATGAAATCGTCTCTTGAAGATCAAATTGATTTCACATGTGTGTTAGAAAAAATAAATTTGGCCCATCTTAGAGAAAATGCCACGGTTTTGGTGAAAAACTTTAAACGGCTGTCAGAAATAAAACCCTTCATTAAGAATTTTTATCGCCCCATTTTTAAAGCTGAAATGTTGCGTATGTGTGGCCACGAAGATCAATGGCCGTTGGTGGATTCTTTTCAAACATTCAACCGTTATTTTGCAGTGGAAGTGCATACGCAACTTGTGCATCTGCAATGATTGACGATGCCTTCCGACGACAACCACTCTTCATATCATCCCAACCCCTTATGGTCGCGGCTCGAGTGTGTCAATGCCAACATTGTTGTGGGGTTCCTTGCGGTTCTCCTGTGGGGCCGCGGGTGATGGCTTTTATGCCCAAATTATTCAACGTCAATGACTCGCATTGCCTATCATTTTCTTGAGCACGCATCGGCGTTGCATAGACGGTATAGGCTGAATCCGAGGCGTTTACGATCTGCAACCGATACCATGCTTCGGGTGAGCTATCACGGCTTGCAACATCAGTGGCTTGTCCAGTCGCAAGGGTTGCTCCTGTGTAAGTATGGTTGTTTAAATAATATATTTCCAAACGATTGGCCAATTCAAACAAAGCCATTTGTCCGTCCAAACGGTGCGTTCGTGTCAAGTAATTTTGGTAAGAAGGATAAGCCAATGCAAGAAGAAGGGCTGCAATACTGATGCTTATTAGCAATTCAATCAGTGAAAATCCATTTTTCATAAGCTGCCCCATCCCTGGTCAACTTATATCATAGGGACATGTGGGGCAGGAGTAAAGCAGGGTTAATCTATAGCCCCAAAAGAAGAACTACGACTCATGCTGCGGTGGGAAGACGGTTCATATTCAGCCGTTTGGTTTACCGCTCCTTGACGGGTTGGATCCACAAAAAGAGGGGCGTAAATGGGGTTGTCACTCGATATTTCATCAACTTCTTTTGGGGCATTCATATTTGCTCGCATTTTATGCAACATATTGGCATGGGAATTGAGGCCCGCGATCACTTGGTCGGTACGCTCAGCAATTGAAACGTATCTCTCGTCATCCTCTAAATCATTCTCTGCTTGTTCTTCCGCGTCATCATCATCTTCTTCCTGTTCGGTCGCAAAGAAATAACGATAGATATCCGTTGGAATAAGAGGGGTTGTGACTGCGAGAGTCAATGTTACTAAGCTTACCAATGCCGCTCCAAACACTAGGTTTACGATCATTGTATTTACAGCTCTTAAAGCCTCTATACCAAGAGCAACCGGTAACACAGGGATCATCAACAAGGTTTGCATGGTTCGCAGGCCAAAAGCCCCAATAACATTTAAAGGCCCTTTGGGCAATGGACGAAAGATGTTGCTGTAAACTCCTTTGAGAAGAAGGCGAATATGATTAAATCCTTGATTGTTTTGAGCGATTTGATTATTTTTTAAGGCCTCTATTTTTTCTTGAATGAGGAGGTTTGTTGCGATCACGCCAGGTTGTGTGTCTCTGTATCCTAGTAACTCTTCATCACTCCAGTTAAATTGATTCAAAATATGCGGAGCTAAAGTATGGGCATTTTTATGCGTCAGTAAATCTTCGTCACTCAAATCGGAGATGTCGATGTTGTTTTGGTTAAAAATTGCTTTTAATTCTTCCATCAAAGTTTGCTTGTATTCATTTAAAATTTCATTTCTAAAAAATGTCTCCAATTCATTCAGAGTGAACTCCCGATCGGTTGCGTCGAAGGTACTGTCCTGGGTGGTAAGAAATTCTTTTGCCGCTTTCCATTCAAAATCGTCATCGTTTTGCACAGCATTCTCATATTCAGAATTAGTCAGAAGATTGATGAAAAAATGTTCTATTGTTGAAGCAACGTTTAGTCCAATTTCAGCTATTATAGACGGTATCAAAGCAATCATTGTTGCTAGGCCAATGGCTACTACACCCAACACGTACACTATTATTGTGAGTGCGGCTAGAATAGTTGGGTATCTTTCCCCCATTTTCGTTGCTGACATTGTCACATATTCAGCAAACTGGGTCGTAGGATCATTGATAATTTTGTTCAGCCAGCTTTCACGATAGGGCTCGTAGGCTGGAACAAGAAGTTGCATGAGAACATTCACACCATCGTCATGGTGCAAATTTAGAAAATCTTTTAAGGCGGTGTCTTTGTTTGTAGAGAGTTTATCACTGTGTAGCTGGAGTGCTAATTTTTTATAAAGAGCTTTGCATTGACCAGACTGGTAAGCCTCTTTGAATGCAGTGTTTAATATTTTGGTTATTTTCTTGGTTATTTTGGGGGAAGACGGGTTTTTCATGCGCACCAAAGCATTTATTTCCATCAATGTGTCTTCCACAATAGTCTCTAACGTTTTAGCCATGATCTCTCCACGAGATGAATATTGAGATGCATTGTACATAATTACAACATAAATTTCAATCTGCATTTATTTTAATCAATTACAAATACTGGTAATCCCTTGATCGAACTGATAAAATGACTCAAAAATAAACAGGATATGATTGAATGACAACTTATTGTGGATACATTGCCCTGGTTGGTCGGCCTAATGTGGGCAAATCCACCTTGCTTAATCGCATTTTACAACAAAAATTAAGCATCACCTCCCGCAAACCACAGACCACTCGGCATAGTATTTTAGGAATACGAACGGACGGTGATTATCAATTTGTGTATGTGGATACACCGGGTATTCATCAAGGATCTAAAAAAACGATGAACCGCTTGATGAATAAGGCGGCCACCAGCACTTTGGGCGATGTCGATGCAGTGGCATTTGTGGTGGACGGCACCCATTGGCAAGACGAAGATGAATATGTGTTGCAATTGATCAAGCAAGCAGAAGTGCCTTGTTTTTTGGTCATCAACAAAGTGGATAAAATTGATGATAAAACGCAACTTTTGCCTTGGTTAGAAGAAATGGGTAAACGCCATGCGTTTGCTGCCATGATCCCTTTATCGGCCAAAACGGGCGTCCAAGTTGATACGTTGCATCAGAAATTACAAAGCATGTTGCCGGAAAGCCCTCACTTATTTGATGCGGATCAATTCACTGATAGACCCATTCGGTTTTTATGTGCGGAATTGTTGCGTGAGAAAATTTTTCGTCTTTGTGGCCAAGAGCTTCCCTATTCAACGACGGTTGACATCGAATCGTATAAAGATGAAGGCAATGTCATTAAAATACATGCGCTTATTTTAGTGGAGAAAACGAGCCACAAAGCCATGATTATTGGTGATAAAGGAACAAAATTAAAAGAAATGGCGACCAATGCTCGCAAAGACATGGAAGAGTTGCTGGGGAAAAAAGTATTTTTACAGTGTTGGTGCAAGGTGAAGTCGGGCTGGTCTGACAATGAGCGTGTGCTCAAGCAATTGGGTTACGATCATTGACGCTTGGGTATTGCACAAACGTTGGTCTGGAGACACCAGTGCCGAAGTCACTTTTTTTACCCGTGAAAAAGGACTGGTCCAGGGATTGTGCAAAGGAGGGCGCACCCCCAAAAAACAAGCCCTCTTGCAAGCCTTTACCCCTTTATGGGTGGGGTTTAACGCAGTGCGTGAGAGGCATTACGTCTGCCAACTGGAAATAACCGCAACACCTCTGCACCTCCCCGGCTCCACGTTGTTTGCTGGATTGTACCTCAATGAATTGCTGCACCATGTTCTTCATGCCCAGGACCCTTATCCTGAATTATTTGATCGTTATCAATCGACTCTGGACGCGTTAGCGCAATGCCCGCAACCATTGGTTATGGAAGCAAGCCTGCGCCGTTTTGAATGGACCTTGTTAACAGAATGTGGCTATGCCATGTCGCTTACCCATGACGCGCAAACCCACCTGCCAATTGCTTGTGAGAAGCGCTACCAATTGCTTGCTGGCGAAGGATTTATTGTGGCTGAGCGCGGCATCCAGGGAGAGCATATTTTGGCCTTTGCAGACGGATTACTGCATGAACCGGCTGTTCTGAAAGCAGCAAAATGGATCATGCGTAGAGCTATTGATCATGCCTTGGACGGTCGTGCACTTAAATCAAGAGCATTGTTTTCATGACCAGGAAGATGTGGCAACAATGCGAGGCATCGCATAAAGTCACTGGATCAACTATGTCTCAACCAACATCTTTAAAAATATTGGTTGAGACATAGTTGATCCAGTGTCCTTGCGGAGCGTGATATGTAAAACAATCCTATTTTTCAACGTATGCTGGATAGTCCGTGTAGCCTTTTTCTGTTCCGCCATACAACGTTGCAGGGTCTAAAGCCGATAAAACAGCATTGTTCTTAAAGCGTGTCACTAAATCTGGGTTGGCAATAAAAGGCCTACCAAAAGCGACTAGATCAGCATAACCACTCGCGATGGCGTCAATTGCCATTTCTTTGGTGTAACCGTTGTTAACTATCCAGGCCCCTTTAAATTCTTGCCGTAAGGCATGGTAATCAAAAGGTGCAATATCACGATCACCGCCTGTGGCTCCTTCCACGACATGGATATACGCCAACTCGAGCCGATCCAATTCGCGAACCAACGGAAAATAAACCTCTTGAGGGTTGCTGTCTACCGCTTGATTGGACGGTGTTACCGGCGAAAGGCGTATCCCTGTGCGGTGCGCGCCTATTTCATCGACGACTGCGGCTGCGACTTCCAGGGTGAGGCGCATGCGATTTGCCACCGAGCCTCCATAGTTATCGTTGCGTAGGTTTGAGCTGTCGCTCAGGAATTGTTGAAGGAGATAGCCATTGGCCGCGTGAATTTCTACGCCGTCAAACCCGGCGTTGACCGCATGACGCGCTGCAGTTCGATAATCTTGAATCACGTGTGCTATTTCATCCAAAGCCAACGCGCGTGGTGTTTCAAGTTCAACCAGCTCCCCATTCTCCAAAAGTGTTTTTAAACCAGGAGGGATAATGGCAGAAGGTGCCACTGGCTTTTCAGCGTTGGGTTGGTGAGCGGGGTGAGACACACGACCGACATGCCACAATTGTGCAAATATAGCCCCATTTCTGGCGTGCACTGCCTCCGTGACGAGGGACCAGCCTTCCAGCTGTTGTTCAGAATAAATCCCTGGCGTCCAAATATAACCTTTAGCCGTTGGTGAAATTTGTGTGGCTTCTGAAATAATTAACCCTGCATCGGCACGTTGTTCGTAATAGCGCGCATTTAAAGGGCTCGGTGCATCCGAGCCATGCAAGGCTCTGCTTCTGGTCAAAGGTGCCATTGCAATTCGGTTTTTCAGAGTCAGGTTCCCCAGTTGAAAGGATTGAAATAATACTGTTGTGTCAGTCATCATGCCCTCGTTTTAATTTTAATTACTGGTGACGCGCAATATTTCCGACAGCGTTGTGTCACCGTTTAATACCCGCTTAAAACCATCATCTCGAATACTTGGAGTAGTCGCACGTATGTAGTGCTCCATTGTTTGCACATTTTCATTGCGGTGAATCATGCCGCGTAAAGTCTCATCAATTGTAATTAACTCATAAATCCCAGTTCGTCCTCGATAGCCTAATTGGTTGCATTCATCGCAACCCTGTGCTTCGCAGACCAAAGATAGATCCGTTGTTGCCAGAACACCCATTAATTCCCGTTCATCATCACGCAAAGAATGGTTTTTTTTACAATGATTGCATAATTTTCTAACCAAACGCTGCGCGACTAACCCGACAATACTAGAAGCCAATAAAAACGATTCAACCCCCATGTCGTGCAATCGATTCAATGCCCCCAGTGCACTGTTGGTGTGCAATGTGGAAAGCACCAAATGTCCAGTAAGGCTGGCTTGAACAGCGATCTCAGCGGTTTCTAGATCGCGAATTTCACCGATCATGACCACGTCTGGATCTTGCCGTAAAATAGCGCGTAACCCTTTAGCAAAAGTCATTTGCACTTTGGGGTTCACTTGCGTTTGGCCAATCCCCGGTAGATCATACTCAATGGGATCTTCGATGGTGAGAATATTGCGGGTCACTTGGTTGAGTTCGGTGAGCATGGCATACAATGACGTTGTTTTGCCTGAGCCAGTAGGGCCTGTCACCAATAAAATGCCATGAGGCTCAGCGATCATTTTACGGGTGATGCGAAGGGCGTGGATGGGCATCCCTAACAAGCTTAAATTCAATTGAGCGGATTGTTGATCCAAAATACGCAGCACAATGCGTTCGCCATGGTTGGAAGGTAGGGTGGAAACCCGTACATCAATGTTGTGGCCACCGATTCGCAGCGCGATACGCCCATCTTGTGGAACACGCTTTTCAGCAATGTCTAATTTCGCCATGACTTTAACCCGCGAAATCACCAAGGGTGCTATCCCCCGTTGAATTTCCAGTACTTCTTGCAACACACCATCAATGCGATTACGCACCAACACTCTATTTTCATACGTTTCAATGTGAATATCGGAGGCTTGTTGTTTAATGGCTTGGGTAAACAATGCATTTAATAATCGGATAATGGGCGCATCATCTTGGTTGTCCAGTAAATCTTCACTGGTGGGCAGTTGCCCGGCCAATTTCATTAAATCCAGATCCTCTTCCATGCCTTCCGCTGCATCCAGTATGGATGATTGTGATTGGTAAAAGTGGGCTAAATGCTGTTGAAATTCGGTGGCATTCACTTCTTTGAGGTGCATTTCACATTGCAACAATCGTTTCACTTCTGCAAAAACAGACAATGGGGTAAGGGGCAAATGGTAAACAAGAGCCGATCCTGAATGTTCAATGCTTGTGGCCACGACACCTTGATTTTTTGCAAACAGGTAAGGCAGTCGCTTTTGCTTGTCCATTATTTTGTCATCGCCGGAGGATTGGAGTTTGGGGTACGGCAAAAAGGCTTGGGCAGACGCGACGTATGCCAAGCAGGGGCAATGGTGTCTTTGTCATGCGGGTAAAATTGTTCTTGATACCGCACCATATTGAGCTCATCTTCGCGCACATGGTTGTATTTATCGTTGGTAAAAAAGAGCGCGTCTTGTTTTGTTTGCAAAATATGGGGTCGAATAAACACCATGAGCACCTTTTTTTCGCGATTGCGAATATTGTGTTGGAACAATCGGCCTACCCCCGGAATGTTGCCTAAAACGGGAATGCCATTGTCATCATTGGACAGTTTATCTTGAGCAAGCCCGCCTAATACAATGATGTCCCCGCTTTCTACATGAACTGAGGTTACAATGGCGCTGATGTTAAATGTGGGGGTGGTGTTTGTGGAATCGATATTTTCCAAGGTGTCATTGCCTTGATCAATTTGCAATTGAATACCCTTGCCGCGCGTTATTTGCGGTCGCACATACAAATGCAATGCAACATTGACACGATCAAATGTTGTATAAGGGCTAGCGGTTGTCGTGCCAGCGGCGTTATTCGGGTAGGAGGATGCCGCCACCGACACTTGCTTGCCAATCAAAATTTTTGCTTGTCGATTATCCAACACGACCACGGAAGGTGTAGAAAGGATATTGGCTTTATTGACCTTGGCCAGTGCGTATATTCGAGCTTGAAACTGATCAATAGTGGTTTTGGAGTTGAGAATCGCAAAACCAGGTTGAAATGGTTCATTGGCCAAAGTTGCTTGATTCACACTGCCCCATTCTACGCCCAATGAATTGAAATCACTTTCATTGATTTCTGCAACCAGGGATTCGATGAGCAATTGCGCAAGCTTGATGACCAACAGAATGATCACTGATTTCAGCATACGTATTAAAGTTGCTGGGGCATTGATGATGATGGAATTGGTGTTCGGTTCGGCAATGATTTGCACCGTAGGTTTGCTGGTGCCTTCATTTTGAGTGCTGGCACCGGTCGTGTTCGGCGTGGCAGCGGAGTTGCTGGCAATTTGCGGTTGTGGGGTGCCGGTGGAGTCACTGTTGGTCGACATGCTTGCAGGGTTGGTGCTATCCAACACGGGGGTGGTGATTGTACCAATGGTGGTGCCTACTGTGCCACTGAAGCTAGCTTGGGCGATACCGGCTAAAATAGGCACTAAATCCACTGCCCGTAAATAACTTAAGTAAATGACCTGGGTATTGCTATTGGTTACACCAGGGTTGCGTCGATCCAACTGATCGATCAACAGCCGTAAACGAATTCTATCGGTTTTGCTCCCACTTAACAGGATGGAATTGCTTCGATCATCTGCGGCCAGCATGGGTTGATTGTGCGCGTTGCCGTTGGTTTGTGATTTAATAATGTCTTTTAAGGTATTGGCCACGTCCATGGCCAAAGCGTGGTGCAAGGGCACCATGTCAATCCCGTTGGCTGAGGAACTGTCCACTTGTTTGATAATGCTTGCCAATTGCCTGATGTTGCTGGCGCGCCCTGATAAAATGAGCATATTGGAGGGGCCGTAGGCAGTGACGCTGCTCCATTGAGGCATCAGGGGACGTAACACGGGCACAAGTTGCTCAGACGGCACGTATTGGACCGGAATGACTTGGACCATCATGTCATCACCTTGCGGTGGGCTTCTCATTTGATTCAGTAAATCAGAGGATTGGGTTCTGGCATCAATGTTGGGGATAATTTTAATGATATCCCCGCTAGGTATGGCGGCATAACCCGACACTTGCAGCATCGATAAAAAGACTTGGTAAAGTTCTTTATCGGACATCGGGGTGCTGGAAACGATGGTGATTTTACCTTGCACGCGAGGATCAATGAGAAAATTCTTTTTGGTCACACGGGATACTTCTGCAATCACCGCTCGTATATCAGCGTTGCGTAAATTCCATATTTTAGAAGAAAGTAATTTTGTTGCTGTTTTTGAAGGTGGTGTATAGGGTTGTTCGGGTTCCATGGGGGGGGGCGAATTGTCCATGCTGTTGTCATGTGGCATGGTAACATCATGCGCTGATTTTATAGGGACAGGCTTATCGTCCAGTGACTGGGATAAAATACCGGTATCCGTGGCACACAAAAGGGCAGGTGTTAGGAAAAGAACAATGTATAGGGCAAAAATTCGCATCAAACAACCATCAATTCATCACTGCATACATCATAACTAAATTTATAGCGATTCAATAGTACTTTGTGGATAAACCAGCGATTCTCGACATTAAAAAATCTCGGCTCTACCCCAAATCCGGGGGCACTTTAATCGGATAATAGTAATCTAACTCT
>CAZGKX010000001.1:97044-104463 GCA_964525945.1 uncultured Legionellaceae bacterium | reverse complement strand
TGGTTGGGGATATGGGATCCTCCTTGTCAGGAGGACAAAAACAGCGCATTTTGCTGGCGAGAGCATTGTATAAAAAACCCTTGTTATTATTCTTGGATGAGGCGACCAGTCATTTGGATGGACACAATGAGCAAACCATCAATCATGCCCTGCAATCATTAAAAATTACACAAATCATCATTGCCCATCGTCAAGAAACGATAAAAATGGCGGATCGTGTGATTGATCTACGGGAGTTAATAAATGATCACTCTCAAAATACTTGCAATCAACTTGATTAAAAACAATCTTGTTGAATTTTAAGTGTATGTTAAGTGTTTTTTATCGGCATGAAAATTTATCAGAATCGCTAGAAAACCCTTAACATTCAATAAAAAACTGTTATGCTAATTGGGATGTGAATGTTTTATCTTAACGAGGATAGGGATATGTCAAGAAAAGTTGGCCAAGTAAAGTGGTTCAATGAAAAGAAAGGATTTGGGTTTATCACTAGCCAGGATGGCGAAGATATTTTTGTGCATTACAAGGATATCCAAGGTGTAGGTTTTAAAACATTGAATGAAAAAGACGAAGTGACTTATACCTTAGAGCACGGTCCTAAAGGGTTGAAAGCACAAGATGTTGTGTTGATCACTGAAGAAGCATAACGCATACATGGATGGACAAACTGATGCGGCAATGAGCAACGTTGCTCTTTTGAAAAAAAGAACATTTTTGCCGCTTTTTCTCACACAGTTTTTTGGTGCGTTTAACGACAATGCCTTTAAACTGGCTATTCTTACACTTGTTAGCTACTATTTAAGCGCGACAGTAGGGCAGTCAGAGCGTTACCAGGCCATTGCCAGTGCTCTTTTTATTCTGCCATTTTTTCTTTTCTCCGCCACTGCGGGTCAACTCGCCGATAATTACGATAAAGCGCGTTTAATTCGCATGATTAAATTATTTGAAGTGGGCTTGATGACGGTGGGTGGCTTAGCCATTTATACCGGTCATAGTGGCTTAATGCTTTTAACCCTTTGCGGCCTTGGCACACATTCTACTTTTTTTGGACCCATCAAATACGCCATTCTCCCCGAACAATTGCCCACACACCAATTACTAGGCGCAACAGCGCTGATTGAAGCCAGTTCGTTTGCCGCTATTCTTTTAGGGACAACGTTGGGGACGTTAAGTGTTAGCGGTATTCGATTCGGAGCGCTTCCTGCCATTGTTATGACGTGCATTGCCGCTGTTGCTGGTCTAACAGCCAGTTGGTTTATACCTTCTCGGGTTGTGGTGAAGAACAAAACGAACGTCGATTGGAATATTTGGCGTTCGACTCGCCAACTCATTCAGCAAATTACCCAAGATAAAAAAATCACCATTGTTATCTTCGCTATTTCTTGGTTTTGGTTGATTGGCACGATTATTTTGATGAAATTACCTGATTTTACCCATTATATTTTACAAGCATCTTCTTCGGTCTTTGCGGTTTTTTTAGCCCTTTTTTCAGTGGGCTTGGCCTGTGGCGCTTTGGTGATTAATCGTTGTTTAGCTGGAGAAATCACCTTACGTTTTGTTCCTCATTCCATGGCTTTATTGTCTGTGTTTTTGGGTGATCTTTATTGGGCGTCTCCTGAAACCACCCAAGCCTACGTATTCTCTCAAACATTTTTCAGCTCTTTGTTGCACCTGCGTATTGGTGGTGATTTATTTATGGTGGCTTTTTGCAGTGGTTTGTTTATCGTCCCTATGTACACTTATTTACAGGTAGCAAGCGAGGTGCGTATTCGAGCTAGAACCATTGCTGCCAATAATATTTTTAACTCACTGTTTATGGTGTTAGGTTCATTGCTGGTCATGGCGTTGTTAGGGTTTCATGTTACAATCCCGCAAGTATTTTTAATCTTCGCCATTGTAAATTTTTTGATATCTATCGTCTTGGGCAAGGTCTTTAAACGGTTTATCGGAACGATATAATGGTTCTGTTGTCTTAAATCCAATCTCGGGCTGGCAAAAAATCGGTGTACAACACTGACTCCGGGCTTCCCGCAAGCGGTTGCCAGTTATAGCGCCAATGTACTTCAGGGGGAAGAGACATGAGAATGGATTCGGTTCTGCCTTGGGATTGTAAACCGAACAAAGTACCTCGATCATAAACCAAATTAAACTCCACATAGCGCCCACGTCGATACAATTGAAATTGTTTTTCTTGTTCGCCATAAGGATGTGATTTGCGTATGCTCACAATGGGTTCATAGGCTTTTATATAATGGTTACCTACGCTTTGCATAAACTCAAAGCTCGAGTCAAAATTTTGCTCATTAAAATCATCAAAAAATAATCCACCAATACCCCGTGCTTCCTGACGGTGTTTAATGTAAAAATATTTATCACACCATGCTTTAAAACGCGGGTAAAGGTCTGCGCCAAAAGGATCACAAGCGGCTTTTGCTGTTCGATGCCAATGCGTACAATCTTCTGCAAAACCATAGTAAGGGGTAAGATCAAAGCCTCCACCAAACCACCAAATGGCGGGGAAACCTGCTTTTTCCGCGATGAAAAATCGAACATTGGCATGGGAGGTGGGCACATAGGGATTATGGGGGTGCATCACCACCGAGACACCTAACGCTGAAAATTGCCGCCCGGCTAATTCCGGGCGATGGGCGGTTGCTGATGAAGGAAGCGTTGCGCCGGAAACATGGGAAAAATTGACGCCGGCTTTTTCAAACACCAAACCTTGCTCCATAATGCAAGAGACACCACCTCCGCCTTCGGCGCGCGACCATGGATCACTGAAGAAGCGGCCTTGGCCATCCAATTGCTCCATTGTGGTGCAAATATTGGCTTGCAACTGCAATAAATATGTTTTAATTGAATCAAGGGTGTTATCCGGTAAGTTTGGCATATTTTTAACAATAATCACTCAAATAGGGTATAATACCATCTTTTGTTAACGCGTGTATTGAATTGATGCCTCTTATCTCCCCACTCGCGATCGCCCCAATGATTGATTGGACGTACGTGCATTTTCGGGTGTTTATGCGCCTGCTTGCACCGCATGCTTTGCTTTATACCGAAATGCAAACGCCCGGCGCAATTTTTAACAACCCGAACAAGTCTTTGGCATATCACCCTATGGAGCATCCTCTTGCCCTGCAACTGGGAGGAGCTGACAAAGCAGCTTTGGTGAAATGTGCGCAAATTGCTGAGGAGAAGGGTTTTGCAGAAGTGAATTTAAATTTAGGTTGCCCCAGCGATAAAGTGCAGGCTGGTCGATTTGGTGCCTGTTTAATGGCAGAACCGGCGCACGTGGCGGATTGCCTGCATGCGATGAAGCAAGCCGTTAGCCTACCTGTTACCGCCAAAACCCGCATTGGCATTGATCACCAAGACAGTTATGAATTTTTTGCAGAGTTTGTTCAGCAGTTGGTCCATGCCGGATGTGACAAATTAATTGTGCATGCACGTAAAGCTTGGTTGCACGGTTTAAACCCCAAACAAAACCGTACGATTCCTCCGGTGCACTATGATTACGTGTACCGTATTAAACAAGACGTTTCTGTGCCGGTGGTTGTGAATGGGAATATTCAGTCGTACACCGAGATTGAGACGCATTTGCAGCGTGTGGATGGCGTGATGTTGGGACGTTTGGCGTGCCAAAATCCTTATGCAATCGCTGAAATTCACCATGCGTTATTTCCCAATGTTCCTTTGCAAAAACGCCACATGGTTTTAAATCAATACATTGACTATGTCCATGCAATTTATACACCGGGTTTATCCATGAGTTTGTTGTTAAAACCATTGATGAATTTGGCGTATGGTCTACCTAACGCCAAATTGTGGAAAGAACGTTTGCTGGCTATTCAACAAACCGGTGACCCAACGGGGTTGAAAAATGCGGCTTTATTATTAACAGAACTCGAGGTTGCGGCTTGCACAGCGATTGACAGGTTAGCGGTTGTCGACTAGCATGCATACGCTTTTGAGGGCAAATCGAACAAATGCCATAAACATAAAATAGTGTGTCAATGAATATGATAAAATTACCCGTTATTGTAGGGATCGGTGGGATCAACTCAGCCGGTCGTAGCTCCGGATTTCACAGCTATAAGCGCATGATTTGTGATGTGCTAACGGACCAAGAACTCAACCAAACATGGCATGATTTGGCTCATCGCATGGGTATTCCATTCAAAGGTGAATTATCCGCAGAGCAAATTACCAACATCAAACAGGGCACATTAATACGCCGTATTGAGCATTTTGATCCGGATCATGTGCTTTGTCATCATAAGGCAAAATTGGATGCGTCCGCGCACCCCTCCGCGCTTATCATTAAAAAAACAAAATTACCCAAACATTTGGCGAACAGTGGTGTTGTAACAGAACTAGAAAACAATGAAGTGCGAGTTGAACTTGAGGAGCAAGTTGATATCTTGCTTCCTGATACCATGAAACTCCCTGTGTCCAGTGCAGGAAGTATTCCTACAGGATTTGATCCTGGCAAGCTTTACCACTCACACCATCACCCACGCGGATTAAAATTGGCTGTTTATGGCGCGTCAGATGCCTTAAATTCCATCGGTATTGAATGGGATGACATCTTGTCGCACATTCAACCGGATGAAGTGGCCGTGTATGGTGGCAGTGCTTTGTCGCAAATTGATGAAAATTCTTTGGCTGGAATTATTGGACAACCGTTATGCGGCAATCGCATTAACTCCAAAATGATGGCTTTATCTTTGGCAGAAATGCCGGCGGATTTTGTAAATAGCTATATTATCAACAGTGTGGGCACGACCGGAAATAATGTAGGGGCTTGCGCAACATTTTTATACAATTTGCGTCAAGGTATCATGGATATCCAAAGCGGCAAAGCAAAAGTGGTGATTGTTGGTAATGCCGAGGCACCCATTGTTCCTGAAGTGATCGAGGGATTTCGGGTTATGGGGGCACTAGCGACGGATGAAGAATTGTGTGCATTGGATAATGTGCAGCAAGTTGATAACCGCCGCGCTTGCCGTCCTTTTTCAAGCAACATTGGTTTTACGTTAGCTGAAGCGTCGCAATTTGTTGTGCTGATGGATGATGAGCTGGCTTTAACGTTAGGTGCGACGATTTACGGTTCGGTTGCCGATGTATTTGTGAATGCCGATGCCAATAAAAAATCCATTGCCGGCCCTGGCGTAGGAAATTATGTCACCCTAGCAAAAGCCACTGCTTTAGCAAAAGCTATCCTTGGTGACGAAGGTTTGCAAAAAACGTATGTTCAGGCCCATGGCACAGGGACGCCGCAAAACCGCACCACAGAAAGTCATATTTTAAATGAAGTGGCTAAAACATTTGCTATTAAACATTGGCCTGTGGCTGCGGTGAAGTCTTATCTTGGACATTCTGTCAGTGCTGCGGGAGGGGATCAATTGGTTGCTGCTCTCGGTGCATGGCAATACGGCTGGATACCGGGCATTCTCACCATTGATCACATTGCAGAGGATGTTTATCAGTCCAATTTAAATATTTTAATGGATCATTTATACGTTGGTGAGCGTGGGGTCAATATGGACGGGGTTATCATCAATTCCAAAGGCTTTGGTGGTAACAATGCATCCGGTTTGGTTTTATCTCCGCATAAAACCATGGCAATGTTAGAAACTAAATATGGAAAAAAAGCCATCGATCGCTATAAAGCACTCAATGTGGTGGTTAAAACACAGAGCGATGACATGAACGCAAGAACATGCCAAGGCAAGGAGCGTATTATTTATAAATTTGGGGAATCTGTTATGGATCAATCTTCCGTGAGTATGACCCAGAACGCCATGCACTTGTCCGCATTCAAACACGCTATTGATTTGCCCACCATCAACCCTTACCGGGAATATTGTGAATAGAGAGAATGGTGCTTATTGTTATATTCATGGCATTTTCGCATAAATTCAAGTAAATTAAGCGATTTGCAGTATTGATTTTAATCGATTTTCGAGAGGATTATTAGGCTCATGTTGACTACATTAATGAAAAGGGTGTTTGGAAGTCGCAACGATCGGACTCTGCGACGCATGGAAAAAACAGTACTCGCCATTAATGCGTTTGAACCTCAAATGCAAGCGTTAACGAATGAGCAATTGGCTGCTAAAACAAGTGAATTTAAAGCGCGATTGGCTGAGGGTGAAACACTCGATGAGCTTTTGGCTGAGGCGTTTGCGGTGGTGCGCGAAGTGTCTATACGCACGTTGGGCTTGCGTCACTTTGACGTGCAATTGATCGGCGGCATGGTTTTGCATGAAGGCAACATTGCCGAAATGCGTACCGGTGAAGGAAAGACGTTGGTTGCAACATTACCTGCTTATCTGAACGCAATCAGCGGCGATGGTGTGCACGTGGTTACAGTGAATGATTATTTGGCACGTCGTGACAGCAAATGGATGATGCCAATATTTGAATTTCTGGGGTTGAAGGTCGGTGTTATATACCCCGACATGCCGCATGATGAAAAACAAGCGGCCTACCGTGCGGACATTTTGTACGGTACAAACAATGAGTTTGGCTTTGATTATTTGCGCGATAACATGGCATTTGGGCTAGAAGACAAAGTGCAACGCCAATTGAATTTTGCAATTGTCGACGAAGTGGATTCCATTCTCATTGACGAAGCAAGAACTCCATTGATTATTTCCGGCGCAGCAGAAGATAGTTCGGAACTCTACATTAAAGTGAATCAATTAATCCCTCAATTGAAAATGCAACAGCAAGAAGGGGATGAGGGTGACTTCACCATTGATGAAAAGCAAAAACAGGCGCATTTGACCGAAGCAGGGCATCAACACATCGAAGAACTTCTGATCAATATAGGTTTATTGGATGCTGGTGAAAGCCTTTACCATGCAAGTAATATTATGTTGATGCATCATGTCAACGCGGCGTTACGGGCGCATGCGATGTACCATCGGGATGTGGAATACATCGTTCAGAACAACCAAGTGGTTATTGTTGATGAGCACACAGGGCGTACTATGCCAGGGCGCCGTTGGTCGGATGGTTTGCACCAAGCCATGGAAGCCAAAGAAGGTGTTTCCATTCAAAATGAAAATCAAACGCTTGCTTCCATTACATTTCAAAATTTCTTCCGTTTGTACAATAAAATTTCTGGCATGACGGGTACTGCGGACACTGAGGCGTACGAATTTCAGCAAATTTATAATTTAGAAGTGGTTGTCATTCCCACCAACAAACACATGTCTCGCGATGATCAAGCTGATTTGGTTTACCTCAATCAACAAGATAAATACGAAGCCATTATTGAAGATGTGCGTGATTGTGTTGCACGTAAACAACCGGTTTTGGTAGGCACGGCCTCGATCGAAGCTTCAGAATTACTCAGCCAATTGCTTAAAAAAGCAGGCATCAAGCATCAAGTGCTCAATGCTAAAT
>CAZGKX010000001.1:91849-97034 GCA_964525945.1 uncultured Legionellaceae bacterium | reverse complement strand
AGCACAAATTATTGCCGAGGCCGGACGACCAGAAGCGGTCACAATTGCCACCAATATGGCAGGACGAGGAACGGATATCCTGTTGGGCGGCAGTTTGTCGGCCGAATTGGCTGCTTTGACCGAGGCGCCGAGTGAAGAGCAACGCCTGGCCAGCAAAGCCGATTGGCAACGTCGCCATGATGCTGTTCTTGCCGCTGGTGGTTTGCGAATTATTGGTTCTGAGCGGCATGAATCCAGACGCATCGATAATCAACTGCGTGGTCGGGCAGGCCGCCAAGGTGATGCAGGAAGCAGCCGTTTTTATCTTTCGCTGGATGACAACCTCATGCGAATTTTTGCGTCAGAACGTGTGGCAGCGATGATGCGACGTTTGGGCATGAAACCCGGAGAGCCAATTGAGCATAGCCTGGTCACTAAAGCCATTGAAAATGCCCAACGTAAATTGGAAGGCCATCATTTTGATATTCGTAAACAGCTATTAGGTTACGATAATGTGGCGAATGAACAACGCAAAGTGATTTATTCACAACGCGCTGAAATCATGAGCATCACCGATCCCTTGCCCATCGTTGAATCCATGCGGGCTGAAGTCATTGAAAATTTGATCGATGGCTATATTCCACCACAAAGTTTGGAAGATCAATGGGATATTCCAAAACTAACCCAATTGCTGGCAGATGATTTTAAAATAAAAGCCGACATTCAAGGGTGGATTGATACGGATCATAAAATTCAACCTGAGCAAATTAAAGACCAAATTATTGAGCTTTGGATCAGTAAATACAATGAAAAAGGTCTGCATATAGGCCGTGATGCATTGGCGCAATTTGAAAAATCGGTGATTTTGCAAACCATGGACAACCATTGGCGAGAACATTTGGCCGCTATGGATCATCTGCGTCAAGGCATTCACCTTCGGGGGTATGCACAAAAAGATCCAAAACAGGAGTATAAGCGCGAAGCATTCTTGTTGTTTACGGATATGTTGGATAATGTAAAATACGATATTATTAAACTGCTTTCTTCTGTTGAAATCACGACGGAAGACGATGTGGCTGCTGTTGAAGAACAGCGTCGTGCTGCCGATAAATCCCAAAACATTCATTACATCCATGAACAAGATGAACCCACAACAGAATCAGAGTATGATGATGTTGTGGTGACCACGTTTAAGCGTGATGAACAAAAATTAGGACGCAATGATCCTTGTTCCTGTGGTTCGGGTAAGAAGTATAAAAATTGTCACGGCAGCCTTACATGAAAGTGGCTGTCGCGGTCATCACTGATGATATTGGACGTGTGCTGATTACACGCCGTTCTGCGGATGCGCCGCATGGAGGGATGCTCTGGGAGTTTCCTGGAGGCAAGCTTGAACGCCATGAGTCCAGTGAAGCAGCCCTCGTTCGAGAAATTAAAGAAGAAATCGGCTTGGATGTACTTCAATGCACTTTTTTAGGGGAAGTGCATCATACATACAGTAAACATTCTGTTTGTTTGCATGTTTTTCATGTGAGTGATTTTCACGGCGAGCCCATTTGCCAGGAAAAACAAATGGACATGCGTTGGGTGGCGTTTGAAAATCTTCAAAGTTTCCAATTTCCCGCTGCAAATCAACAAATCATCGCATTGATTCAAACATCGTTATTAACAACACCGCAGCCGTTGTCGTCATAGCTGGCAAATTGCCAATTCAATTTTAGTATCGGTGTGTCTTAATTCCTGCATGGAGTTTGCATCACATAATCGTAAACTTAGCCCGTGGTGACCGAGCTGCATTTTGGGAACAATTCCACAATTTTTGTCCATTTTCAATAAAATCAAATCGCAAGATGCTTTTGCTGGCAATGATCGCTGATAAAAGCCATTGATCATTGCTATGCCTTCAAAATGTGCTGTTGCTCGCAGTAAAGACAAATAGATGTTGACCGTATCATTGAGAACACGCAAACGATTCATCCAATTCGTTAAGTCTTGCTGCCGGTGCTCAGAGTCCCGTTCCAACCATAAAAACAATTGCGGTGCATGCAGCTCGCAATCACTGCTGTGAGCGGATTGCGCCAAGCGGATGGATTGCAGAAATGGATCAAGGTGAATGTCATCACCAAAACGGCCAGCAAGGTGATTTAACACTTGCACTTGCACAAACAAATTCGCATACAATGCATTAGAAATTTCAACTTGCGATTTATTAAACGTATGCTCAATGCGCATTAATTCCTTGATAAATCGACTTTTAAGCTCAGGTTTTTCAATAAGCTTGATCACTTCGATAACGTTTTTTAAGGCATAGTGATGAATCAAGGGGTTTGTTTCCCGGCAAGCTTGGTTCATTGCCAAAAAAAGACGTTCAAGCCGCAAGGCAATCTTTGGCAAATAATGGGTTGCTAATTGAAAAACAATAGTGTCTTGTTGCATATATGAGTGCGATCCTTTGCCCAATTAACTAAGACTATCATAAATTTAAAAGAAACGCCTATACCTAGACAGAGCAACCAGCACAACTGTGTCTTAAATTTAATGCTTCCGTATTTTCTTGCTTTGCGGAGAAAGTTCATTATCTTCTAAATCTTCTAACGATTCGTCATCGTCTGACCCATACACATATTCTTCTTCTTCTTCTGAGGACGCATCCTTGTCATTGTGATTTATCGGGAACAGGCTTAATGATTGCAGTGGGCTATTCGTTGAGGTTTTGATTTTTGCCGTGTTCAATAACGTTAAAATTGCTTGTTGGTTCATCTGCGTGGCTATGTCAAAGACATCATTGCCATTCGCATCCCGGAGGTTAAAATTTGGGTTTCTTTTTAACAGTATTTTGAGCAGGTCCGTATCAGCTATACGAACCGCCGCCATCAACGGTGTTTCGCCATTGTTACAAAAAATATTCACGTCTATCTCACAATGAGAAATTAAATACTGAACCATATCCAAATGACATTGTTCGATAGCGAATAAAATGGCAATTTTCTTGTCATTTTCTGACTTGGTGTAAGCTAATAAACGAGCAACCTTAATATAATCAAAATTTTTGAGTGCTAGTGTTAAAGCAGTTTCATT
Organism: uncultured Legionellaceae bacterium; assembly: GCA_964525945.1. Taxonomy (GTDB): domain Bacteria; phylum Pseudomonadota; class Gammaproteobacteria; order Legionellales; family Legionellaceae; genus CAZGKX01. The sequence goes on along the minus strand of CAZGKX010000001.1, from coordinate 93,977 downwards.
CTCGTTATCCAATAAATCAACATCTGGATGATAAGTTAATAAACACTCAAATAGGCGTTCATTATCTTGAATAATGGTATGCATCAACGCTGTATGTCCGCTCTTATCCTGAGCGTTTATATCAAGATATGAATTAAGCAATATACGCACAGTTTCTTCTCGTCTTGCCCCCAAACGTATTGCGTGAATAAGATGTGTTTCGTTAAAAATAGGATCTCTTTCGTTTTTATTGAGCCAATTTAATGTGAGCAAATACCTGAGCATCTCATTCTGATTGGCTTCGATTGCCTCGGTTATCCATGATTTTTGAGGAAAAATTTTCTTATTTCTAGACTCCGCAGAAAAAAGATCCATAAATGTGTTGATATCATTCTCTTTAATCGCATTTAAAATACGTTGAGCCAGTTGTTCGCATTCTATGTTATCTACTGCAAGAATATAGTAACCTTCTGTATCACGTGTTTGTTCTTGTTTCGTGTAAAGACGAATGGTGCATTTTGTAGGGTTGTAAATAAAAATTGGAAAATCGATTGTCTTCTGATCCGTTGCATAAATAATCTGCATTAATTCATCTCGACGTTTTTTTGCCTCTTGACGAAGCAATCGATTGGATTCGCTGTTGACTGGATCATTTTCAACAAAAAAAATTCCTAAAATCGATTCTCTAGAAAATTTTGCAAGAACTTCGTTATTCCAGTTGTTTCCATCAATATGTTCTCTAAAGGCTAAATGTTCAGTCTCAGTGTAAAATTTTTTATTAAGCGTGCTCGTTAACCCACTATTCCTACGGTTCTCAAGGTGTTCACGTGAACCAACCCACCAACGAGAATAAGTTGATGAACTCAAGGTACACCTTGCTCGAATATCACATTTGGATTCATCAAAAAGTAAACCTATCGTGGGTGTAGTGAAAAAGATCGCTGTATTCAAATTTTTAGAAAGCAATGTAGCCGATTGTTTTTTAGTATGCGTATAAATTTTAGGGGTAGGGCGAGGGCGATTGATATGGTAATTAACAATTTCACCGGTCCTTAAGTCTAATTTGTGTGTGGCGTGTGGATCTTTAGGAATACGCAGAGCGGGTCGTATATTGTAATCTTCAATTTGGCGTAAAAAATTATTCCAATCTGCTTGTTTAATCATTTTGAATAAGGTCTGGTTTTCGGAAACCATACGGTTAATGTCTATGGGCAATTTTGCTTCGATTGAATAATAGCTATCAAAATTAAGCATGGTTCCAGACATTAGCAAGTTAGACTGATCTAAGTAGGAAGCAACCTGCAATACCAAATGATCCAATGGCAGTGCTTTTTTTAGATTGTCATATTCTTGCTCATTTTTAAGACCATATCTCCAAATTTTTCGAGCGAGAGGAAGGCTCATGTCATCCGATAAAGAAATGTCTGTTAATCCACCATTAGACATGACGATAGTTAGCATAACCACAACCCTCAAAATAGTCTTCTTAAATAAAAGTTTAAATTGTAACATCAAGGGTAAAAAATACACATAAATAATGTCTTATTATATTTTCTATAAATAAATGGAACATTATTTAGACAATCTTACGTTGCATAGATTGCAAAGAATAAAAGCATCGCTTATGCTCCTGACATGTATTTTTAGGAGACATTTATGGGTTTGGCAAAAAAGCTTTCTGTTTTTGGACTCATCTTTTTTTGCATGGCGTCAGTATTTGCAAATTCACTCACGGGTCAATGGGTGACTGTGGATGATAAAACGGGGAAAAAAAGAGCAGTGGTGGATTTGAACATCATTGATAAGGAATTGTATGGAACAATCGTTCACGTCTATTCTCAGCCTGGCGATAAAGGAATTTGTGCAAATTGCCCTGACAATTTCAAAAATAAACCCATTGAAGGTTTGAGATTTATGTGGGGATTAAAGAACAAGGGCCGTGGCGTTTGGGGGGATGGGAAAATTTTAGATGCCAAATCGGGCAAGATATACAATGTTAAATTAAAACTTGTTGGCAATAAGTTATTCGTGCGTGGCTATGTCGGCGTCTCAATTTTAGGCCGTACCCAAATATGGGTACGCAAACCCAATCAAGGGTAGTGATAGGGCAAACGCCTCTCATTATATCACTAACAACCAAGACACCTAC
>CAZGKX010000001.1:76075-91839 GCA_964525945.1 uncultured Legionellaceae bacterium | reverse complement strand
TTATTGGTAGAAGATTACAATACATCTTCACTGAATCATACGACTTAAATTATGCAAGAGCTTCAAGCACGCAAGACAGCTTCAGATCCTTTAAAGCGTCCTCCTCATTCAGCTGAGGCTGAGCAGGCTATTATTGGCGGCCTCATGCTAGAAAACCAAGTCTGGGATAAAATTAGCTCAAAATTATGTGAAGCAGATTTTTATCGCACCGAGCATCGCATTCTATACCGCGCTATTTTAGGGCTTGCCAACAAAAACCAGCCTTTTGATGTGGTCACTTTGCTTGATACTTTAAAATCAATGAATGATCTTGATGCGGCGGGTGGTGAGGTTTATTTGTTTGAGTTAGCAAATAACACGCCCAGTGTTGCAAACGTCTCTGCTTATGCAGACATTGTTCGAGAAAAATCAGTTCAACGTCAGCTCATTACTGTAGCAAATGATATTGCTGATTCGGCTTATAATCCGGGGGCGCGTGAAGTGCCGGAATTGCTTGATTTTGCGGAGAGAAAAGTATTTGCTATTGCTGATCAAACCGCTGGCGATGGTGGCCCTGAAATCATTAAATCTGTGCTTGTTCGTGCGGTAGAGCGTATTGATGCATTATATCACAGTGGCGATGCGATCACCGGTCTTGCCACAGGATTGTCTGATTTGGATGAAATGACATCCGGTTTGCAGCCCTCCGATCTTGTGATTGTGGCCGGTCGGCCTTCCATGGGTAAAACCACTTTGGTGATGAACATTGCTGAGCATGCTGCGATTAAAGCAAGCAAGCCCGTGCTGGTGTTTTCCATGGAAATGCCGTCTGATTCTTTGGCAATGCGGATGATGTCATCCTTGGGCCGCATTGATCAGCATAAAATCCGAACCGGTAAATTGGATGATGATGATTGGCCTCGCGTGACATCTGCGGTGCACATGCTTTCAGAAGCGCCTCTTTTTATTGATGATACGCCAGGATTAAGCCCTGCAGAAATGCGTGCGCGTGCGCGCCGTTTGGTGAAGGAGCATGGTCAACTCGGATTGATCGTCGTCGATTATTTGCAATTGATGAAAGTTCCTGGTTTTAAGGCGGATAACCGTACTGCAGAAATCTCAGAAATTTCTCGCAGCTTAAAATCGTTGGCCAAAGAACTATCGGTCCCCGTCATTGCGTTGTCGCAGTTAAACCGAAGCTTGGAGCAACGCCAGGACAAGCGTCCCGTGATGTCTGATTTGCGCGAATCAGGAGCGATTGAGCAAGACGCCGACTTAATTTGCTTCATTTATCGGGATGAGGTATATAATGAAGACAGCCCAGATAAAGGGTGTGCTGAAATTATTATTGCGAAGCAACGTAACGGCCCAATTGGTAAAGTGCGCGTTGCATTTTTAGGAAAATATACCCGCTTTGAAGATTTAGCCTTTAGCGGTTATCAAAACATGCAGAATGATTAGCTGAATGAGGTAAATGCAAGCATGTCGAGACCCACTCGAATCGATATTGACACGTCGGCTTTAGCGCACAACGTGCGGCGAGTGAAACAATGCGCCCCTGGTAAAAAAATCATTGCTATGGTTAAGGCGAATGCCTATGGTTGCGGATTACCTGTGGTGCTACCCATTCTTGAGCCTGCGGTGGATGCGTTTGGAGTGGCTTGCTTGCAAGAAGCGTTGGCTGTGCGTGCACTGGGTAGTGAGCGCGATTGTATTCTTTTTCAGGGTATTTTTTCGCCTGACGAACTCCCTCTGCTGGCTGATAAGAATTTACAATGCGTGATTCATCAACAACACCAACTCAATTGGATTTTAACATCTCCCCAGCCTAAAAAAATTAAAGTTTGGTTAAAAATCAACACGGGAATGAACCGCTTAGGCATTGCTTGTCATGAAATGAATGACATGATCACTGCTTTATCGGATTGCCCTTGGGTTGATAACGACATAGGCTTAATGACCCATTTAGCATGCTCAGATGATTTGCACCATGAGAGCAACCAAAAGCAATTGCAAATTTTCAATCATTTGCCGAACTTTGAATGTATTTCAGAACGTAGTATGGCAAATTCAGCAGCAATTTTAACACAACCGGATATGCATTTTGATGCTGTGCGCCCCGGTATTATGCTTTATGGTATTTCTCCTTTTGCACATCAAATCGGTCAACATTATGATTTAAAGCCGGTGATGCGTTTTGTCTCCGCAATCACTGCCATTCAGCGCTATGCACCTTCCACTCCTATTGGTTACGGAGCCACCTGGCAAAGTGAGCAAGCAAGTGTGATAGGCCTTGTTTCGGTGGGTTATGGGGATGGCTATCCTCGCCATATTGCCCCAGGTACGTTGGTTTGGGTCAACGGCGATGTTGTGCCGATCGTCGGTCGTGTGTCCATGGATATGATCACGGTTGATTTAACCAACTGCCGCTCAAAGGCTGTGGGTGATCCTGTCGAGTTGTGGGGTGAACATATCCCCATAGAGACGGTTGCCAAACAAGCGGGTACAATCGCATACGAATTAATTTGTCAAATTACCCAACGGGTTCGAATATAAATGAGCCCATTAATCAACAGGTGAATAACATGAAAAAAGTCATTGCAACGTCATTAACACTCTCTATCCTATTAGCTGGTTGTGCAAGCGTGACCAATGAGGGTGTGGGTACGGTAACAGGCGGGGTTGTCGGTGGGCTCATTGGTAGCCAATTCGGCGGTGGTGCTGGAAAAGTAGCAGCTGCTGCGGGTGGTGCATTATTGGGGGCTTATTTAGGCGGTAAAATTGGACAATACATGGATCGGCAAGATCAAATGGAAATGCAGCGTGCTTTAGAAACAGCCCCGGTTGGTCGTTCAGTGGCATGGACCAATCCAGACACGGGCAATCATTACAGTGTTAAACCGACAAGAACTTACTACACCAACCAACAACCTTGCCGTGAATATGTGACTCAGGCCTTGATTGGTGGCAAACAACAGCAAATTTATGGTAAAGCATGCCGTCAAGCGGATGGATCTTGGCGTGTGATCAACTAAATGGCTGTGATTAGAAAAGCTGTATTCCCGCTCGGAGGTTTGGGGACACGTTTTTTACCCGCAACCAAAGCCTGTGCGAAAGAAATGTTGCCTATCGTTGACAAGCCTCTGATTCAGTATGCCGTTGAAGAAGCTGTGCGTGTCGGTATTACGGAAATGATTTTTGTGACGAACGCTAGCAAATATTCGGTTGAAAATCATTTTGATCGGCATTATGAATGGGAAGATAAATTACGTGTCGATGGCAAAGCCCATTTACTTGCTCTGGTGGAAGCCATTTGTCCTGCCGGTATTGAGTTTATTCATATTAGACAGCCTTATCCGTCAGGACTAGGCCAAGCTGTATTATGTGCCGAATCATTGATCGGTAACGAACCTTTTGCGGTTTTGCTTGCAGATGTTTTGATCAATGATGCCAATACACCTTGCTTGGGCGCGCTGGTCGAGTCTTTTCGTCAAACAGCCCATTCTGTTTTAACGGTGATACCGGTCAAGAAGGAATGTGTGAACCAATATGGTATTGTGGAGATCAGCAACACGCAGCATGATGTGGCGTTGATTCAATCCATGGTTGAAAAACCAAACATCGAAGAGGCGCCTTCCAATCTCGCTGCCCTTGGGCGTTATGTGTTTACCCCAGCAATCTTTTCTTGCCTTAAACAAACACAGCCTGATGGCCGTGGAGAGATCCAATTGACCGATGCTATTCAATTGTTATTGTCCAAAGAAAAAGTTGCAGCCCATCAATTTCATGGTCAACATTATGATTGTGGCTCAAAACTCGGTTTTCTTCAGGCGACATTTGAGCTAGGGATGAACCATCCAGAAGTGGGTCAGGATTTCTGTAATTATTTGAAAACATTTTTTTCCAGTGAGGCATGATGAAAATTTTAGTGGCTGTGAAACGGGTGATTGATCCTTATGTAAAAATTCGTGTTAAACCGGATCAGACCGGTGTAGAGACACAAAATGTAAAAATGTCGATGAATCCTTTTGACGAAATTGCTTTGGAAGAAGCGTTACGGTTGCGTGAAAAAAATCATGCTTCTGAAGTCATTGCCGTCACCATTGGTGATGACGCAAGCCAGGAAACGTTACGTCACGCCTTGGCGCTCGGTGCTGATAAAGCTATTTTAGTGCGCACCAACAAGCCTTGGTGCAGTTTAAACATTGCAAAAATCCTTCAGAAAATAACATTGAATGAAGAACCACAATTGGTGTTCATGGGAAAACAAGCCATTGATGGCGATAATAACCAGACGCCCCAAATGCTTTCAGCTTTACTCAATTGGCCCCAAGCTACATTTGCCTCGCACGTCACTATTCAAAATGAAAGCATGCACGTTGTGAGAGAAATAGATGGGGGGCTTGAAACAATCTGTGTGCAATTACCTGCTGTTCTTAGTACCGATTTACGCCTCAACGAGCCGCGCTATGCAAGTTTACCCAACATTATGAAAGCAAAACAAAAACCCCTCTCTATCGTTGATCTTGAATCACTTGCATTGAACCTTAAACAACATGTTGAGCGTGTTAAGGTGGAGGCTCCCGTGACTCGTCAAGCAGGAATTATCGTGGATTCAGTGCCGGCATTGATCGAAAAATTACAACAAGAAGCCAAAGTTCTATAGGAGAAGCAATGAACACTTTAGTTATCGTAGAACATGATAATCATGTTATGCATGCTTCGACTAGGCATGTGCTTACTGCTGCTCAAGCGTTATCGAGCAACATTGTTTTGTTGGTTGCAGGGCATAATTGCCAAGCTGTGGCAGACGAAGCCGCCATGCTGCCTGGGGTGCAAACGGTCTGTTTGGCAGATGATATTTGTTTTTCCCATCAATTGGCTGAACCGATAAGCCAATTGGTGCATTCCATGGCTATGCCTTATTCAGCTATCGTAGCCGCATCAACCACCTTTGGAAAAAACGTGTTGCCTCGCGTTGCCGCAATGTTGGATGTGGCACAAATTTCTGATGTCACGCGCATCCTGGATCAGGACACATTTGAACATCCCATTTATGCAGGCAATGCCATTGAAACCGTTCGGGTATTCGATGAGAAAAAAGTGTTAACTTTTCGCACCACGGCGTTTAATGCGCTTCAAGGAAAGCAAGAGCCTTGTTGTGTCGAACGAATGGATTACACGGTTACTCAATCCCAAACAACATTCGTTGAACGTCAATTGAGCCAATCCAATCGTCCTGAATTGAATGGTGCTAAAATCGTTGTGGCTGGGGGACGTGGCTTGCAGAGTGCCGAAAAATTTAAACTCGTCGAAGCACTGGCTGATGCATTAAATGCCGCAGTTGGCGCATCCAGAGCCGCCGTGGATGCAGGTTTTGTTCCAAATGATTACCAAGTTGGACAAACGGGCAAAATTGTTGCGCCTGATTTATACATTGCGATTGGTATTTCTGGGGCTGTGCAACACATGGCGGGTATGAAGGATTCCAAGATAATCGTGGCCATTAATAAAGACGCCGACGCACCTATTTTTCAAATTGCCAATTATGGTCTGGTGGGTGATTTGTTTGAATTGGTACCGCAACTTACGGACGCTTTGAGGAATGACCGTTCATGATGATTGGTGTCCCCAAAGAAATTAAACCGCAAGAAAACCGAGTGGGCCTTGTGCCCGCGAGTGTGCGTGAAATTGTGCGAGCAGGTGGCAGTGTTTTCATTGAAAAAAACGCTGGCAAGGGTGTGGGTATCACTGATCTGGAATACAAAGCTGCGGGTGCGACCATACTGGAACAAGCTTCTGCAATTTACGAAAAAGCGGACTTGATCATTAAAGTCAAAGAACCGCAGCCAATTGAATGCCAATACTTGCGAAAAGGACAAACGTTATTTACTTTTTTGCATTTAGCGGCAGATCTTGGACTCACAAAGCGGTTAAAAAAAGCAGGTGTGATGGCAATTGCGTATGAAACAGTAACCCATCATGACGGTGGCTTGCCGTTGTTGACCCCCATGTCACAAATTGCTGGTCGCATGTCTATTCAAGCGGGTGCCCATTGCTTAGAGTCAACCCACGGCGGGCGAGGGGTGTTGCTAAGTGGTGTCGCAGGAGTGCCGGCGAATCACGTTGTGATTGTTGGGGCTGGAATGGTGGGCGGCAATGCCCTTCGTATGGCGGTTGGCATGGAAGCACAAGTGACGGTGTTGGATAAATCGTTACCGCGACTGAATGAACTCAGCGCTCAATTTGGCTCTAAAATAAATGCAGTTTATGCCACGCATGAAGCTTTGGAGTATTATGTCGCTGTAGCTGATTTGGTCATTGGTGCGGTTCTAGTGCCAGGGGCTGCTGCGCCAAAAGTTATTACCCGTGCCATGGTGCAATCAATGCGTCCCGGCTCTGTTGTTGTGGATGTTGCTATTGATCAAGGTGGTTGTTTTGAAACCAGTAAACCCACCACGCTGCAATCGCCCATTTTTATTGTGGATGGGATTTTACATTATTGTGTAACCAATATGCCTGGAGCTGTGCCAAGAACCTCGACGTTTGCATTGAACAATGCCACGCTGCCATATGTACTAAAATTAGTCACTCAGGGAATAAAACCTGCTTTATTGAGTGATCCTCACTTTTTAAATGGCTTAAACATTTATCAAGGTGCAATCACTCAGCAAGCAGTTGCTCGAGAGCTCAATGACGAATATGTTGTCGCAAAAGATGCTCTGATGCTGTAATTATCTAATACCGCGCGATAAAGCTTGTTTTGCGATAATAATTTATTTCCCTGTTGGGGTTTTTTTGCTAAAATTCCGCTGCATTTTTTAACTTTCAGCGGAATAATTATGGCCATTATTAAAAGTACACGTCTATCTAAAAAAGAAAAAATTAAAGTAGAAATTAACAGCGACGTGATGACGACGATTAATCAGTATTGCGAATGGGCAAATATTGAAGACATCGGTTTTTTTATTGAAGAAGCAGCTTGTTTTATTTTTGCTAAAGATCGTGAATGGAAGCTTCATCAGAAAAAATTAAAAAAAATGGCGCATGATGTTTGAAGCTAAATCAAACAACTATGGAGGGTGGGCAAAACATACTGTGCCCACCGCATCGAAAAAAGCCTTTCCTCGATTTATTTTCAGAATTTGCCATCGCCAGACACTTTAAAGAGTTTATATGTTAAACCATCATGACAAACTTACTGTTCGAATGATCGAACAGCAAACCAAAATACTGCATCAAAAACAAACGAGTGATGCGGAGGTGTTAAAAATACTCAGTGATTTTATACCTGACGTAAAATATATTTTGGCCGCAGGCGGCATCAAAGAAATGAAATTGTGTTTAAAAGAAAATCCTTTCTTTGCTTATTTCGCAAGCCTAGCCCAGGGTAAAAAACCAAAACCTTTTAAATACTAAGGGATAACGGTTTGCATTCATCCTCGTCATCGATTCAGGTTTATTTTTACTTTCGAAGATTTCTTACCACACTATTCTAGCTTATCATTTAGTCTTGATGTACAATTAATCTTGTTTTCATCCACATGAAAGCGTTGGATAGTATGATTTAACTAAAATAAGGAAGTTATGATGAGTGTTGCTGAAATACAACCTACCGCGATTGACAGTATTAAACAAGATCAAGGCTTACAAGATTTAGTTTACGATTTAGTGTCGAAATTCCTTGCCGAAAATAAAAACAAATCCATTACTGATTTATACGATATGATACTTTGTGAAGTTGAGCCACCACTTCTGCAAGCAGTTATGGAAAAACGTCGTGGCAACCAATTGCAAGCAGCCAAAATGCTGGGCATTAGCCGCGGTACCATTCGAAAAAAATTATTGCGTTACTTTGGTACGAAATATTTTCGATTAACTGATGAATAATAATAAAATCCAAACAAAAAGCCCGCATCTGCGGGCTTTTTGTTTGGATTCATAAATTTAGACTGGGAAAAATACGGATATCTGGTATAGTGAGTGAGTCAAAGTGATTGATTGACGTAGCAATTTAGGATAACGCTTTGTTTATTAAGGATTTATAAATGATAAAAAAAATAATAATAACCCTTGCTTGTACTTTTTCAATTCCTTTGTTTGCATCAATAACAGCGTGTCCACCGGCTACCTCATCAAGTGATCCTGGTTTTTGTAGTTCATTTAAAATAGCAGCTCAATGCCATTGTACCTCGTCTGGATTACCGACCGGGATGTGCACCAATATGCAATTGTTGTATTCGCGTATGATTAGCACGTTTGGTTCTGTTAAACGGGCTTGTGAATTTCAACATGATACAAGCACCCAAAACTGCGTTGATGATTGGAATTGCTACCGGTTTGGTGGTAAAAACTCTCAAAATGAATTATGCAGCGCTACGGGTAAGGCTTGCGAGTAATCATTTTTTATTTTTATTATACCGTTGCATGTGTTTCTTGTGAGGGAATGCATGCAGGATTGGCTATATTTTAAAATTGTGAATCTTGATGCGTAAATTAATTTTTCTAGGATGTTACCTCCTCTGTTGCAATGCGTTTTCTCAAGAAGTATCAGAAAACAATTCTTTTCGTTACCCAGTTTATGCGGGTATTAGCGGTGGCTATGGCTCGACAACGTGGAACGGGCTTGTTCCTTCTTTACAAAATCAGAACGTTGCCCTCAATATATCAACACCAACGTTTGTGCAAGAAGGGGGTGGTGTTTGGGGATTGTTTGCTGGCTATGAGTTTTCGCCTTATTTTGCAATCGAAGCCAATTACGCACGTTATTCGGATGCAACGGTTACGTTTGATCCCGATAGTTTATTTGCATTCGATAATAATGGACGGACCGTTTTAACCACGCATACGCAAATGGCTTCCATTATGGGTAAAGTGATGTTGATCATTCCGCATACCACGCTTCGATTGTATTCCAGCGCCGGGGTTGCTCGCGTGGAGCGAAATGATGATATCAACAGCAAGTGGCGAATTTCACCTTCTTTTGGGGTCGGTGTTACGTATAATTTTACACCTCGCGTGATGGGTGAGCTGGGTAGCAATTACACTGCTGGCTATGGTGAGTCGGAGTTAAATCCTGCCATGGATTTTGTTCCTTTTCTCTATTCTGTTTTTTTCAAAGTAGGGCTGCGGTTTTAGAACTGAGCAACATTTATTTGATCAGTTTGTCCAGCCATTTAGGTAAATACCAATTCCATTTTTTCAGGAGCACCATTGTGGAAGGCACCAAAATGGTGCGAACAATAAATGCATCCACAAAAATAGCTACGGCGATACCCAATCCGAACTCTTTGACCATTAACACTTCAGCAAACATAAATGAACCACAGATGAAAATCACAATCATCGCCGCACTGGTTATAATTCGACTACTGTGTTCGATTCCAAAGACAATGCTTTCCTCGTTTTTACCATGTATTAAATAATTTTCATGAATGCGTGTAAGCAAAAACACTTCGTAATCCATGGAAAATCCAAACAATGCGCAGAAAATAATAATAAGCAAACTAATATCGACAATGCCTTGTGGCGTGAAGTTAAGGAGTTGGTGCAAATGCCCCTCTTGAAAAACAAACACCAATACCCCGTAACTGGCACATAAACTTAAGATGTTCATTAACAACGCTTTAAACGGCAGAAACAAAGAGCGTAGCAACACCAATAAAACAAGGTAAGTTAGGATCATGATCCATGCTAAAGCATAAGGGAATATTTTAGAAATGGTCTCCAAGACGTCTCTATTATTAACAGGAACACCCGTTAATTGCATGTTCATTCCTTTTCCAGGTTGCATGCGTTGAATGTCATCGATCAATTGTTTTGTTTGTTCTGCATCGGCAGGGTATTTACTCACAACATTGATCACGGTCATGTTTTTACGGGTCGATGTTTTCAACAGCATTTTTACATCTTCATTTGATTCCCGTTGATCGGATGCATAAAGCATTTGATACTGAGCTTTTTTAAGCTTGTTGTCCGTGGTGACGATGCTATTTATTTGCTCAACAGCAGGATTGTCTTTTAATTTTTGAGCGAAATTATAGAGTTTTGAAACATTACTTTTCGTTAAAATGCGACTGTTAGGGGTTGTGATAATGATTTGAATGGGTGTGAGTTCTTTTTCATTAAAATTTTCTTTGTACAAATCAAAAAACTGATGGCTTTCTGAATGTTCAGGCAAAATATTGACATCTGAAATGCCAAATTTTGCATTCATAAAAGGGTATCCCAATAATAATAAAATAAACAAAGCCGAAAAAAAATACAAAAGAGGGCGTTTAATGACTGTTTGGGCTAAAGATCGCCAAAATTGAAATTTTGTTGCATTCACTTGTTTAAAAGAACGCACTGCAAGCCAATTTACTTTATGTTGTAAAACACTTAATACGGCGGGCAATAAGGTCACGGCAATGCTCACTGCAATAAACACCGCGGACAATCCCCCGACACCGACTGAAAATAAAATATTAATCGGAAAGAGCAGCAAAGCGCTTAGGCTTATAAACACCGCCAAGCCGCTGTAAAATATTGCTCTACCGGCCGTTGCTAAGGTGATGGCAATGACTTCCGCTGTGTTTTTGTTTTGATGGTATTCATGTCGAAATCGACTGATGATAAACAATGCATAATCCAAGCTTAAACATAACCCTAGCAACAAAGCGATATTGATTGTAAATATGGAAAGGGTGAATACATGGGCTAGTGCAAACAGCAAGGTGAGGATAATCAATGCGCAACCGCCACCCAAAACCATGGGCAATAAAGCGGCAATAATTGAACCAAACACCACGATTAGAATAATGACGGACACTGGCGCCGCAATCGAGTCTGCTTTCAATAAATCGGTTTGCGTTTGTTTGCTGATGCTTTCCACAAAGATAGGTTCTCCACCTAAATTCATGGTCATGTTGCGGGGTTTTTTTATAGAGTCCACGAAGCGTTTTAAATGCTCGCGTGCAATGGGTGTTTTGCTTTTAATCAAGACCACCACATAGGCGGTATGCTTGTCTTTAGAAATTTGCTTTTCATTCATATCGGGGTAAATGATTTCATGTGGAATTGGAAAATCTGCTAGGCCAGCTAATGATTTTTTTATTTTTTGTTTATACGCTTTACTCGTCGCCACTAAATCTTTGCTGTTGTATATAATTAAAAAGCGATTTGTTCCATAACCCAATGCATCATTTAAATATTGGGTGGCTTTATCGCTTTTCGAATGCTCAGCGACAAAACCCGTGGTTTGAAAAGGCGAAATAATATGAGGAATAAATGGCAAGCAAGACGCGAGCATTAGCAGCCAAAATATGATAACTTGCCAGCGAAATTTGTGAATGAATTGGCCAAGCTGATAAAAGATGGTTTTTTCCATGTAGATTGTTCTCCAATGGATAATTTCTGTCTACATGGTCTATTATAGCCCATTAAAATTAAAATATTTTCAAATCAATCAATGAGGTACTCTTTGAAACAAGTCGATGTCATTGTTATTGGTGCCGGAGCTGCTGGGTTAATGTGTGGAATTGAAGCTGGAAAACGGGGACGAAATGTCCTCATCCTTGATAAAACCAACAAAGCGGGTAAAAAAATTTTAATGTCGGGAGGAGGGCGCTGCAATTTTACAAATTTACATGCAAGCCATGACCAGTTTATTTCTCAAAATGTTCATTTTTGCAAATCAGCTTTAAGCCGCTACACGCAGTGGGATTTTATCGAAATGGTGGCACGTTATAAAATTGCTTATTTTGAAAAGACCCTAGGCCAGCTCTTTTGTGAGGATAAATCGGCATTGATTGTGAATATGCTCCTGGCTGAATGCAAGGCACACCGTGTGGATGTTAAATTAAATAAAACCATCCGTTCTGTTCAAAAATTAGCGGATCATTTTCTGGTGATGTGTGATCAAGAGCATTATCAATGCCAATCATTGGTGGTGGCAAGGTGCGGCTTATCCAGACCTAGCTTGGGTTCAAGCCCTTATGGCTATCAACTTGCACAACAATTTGGATTGGCCGTTCATCCCACGCGAGCAGGCCTTGTGCCATTGACATTGCACGATCATGATAAATTGCGTTTTGAAGGGTTAACGGGAATTTCAGTTTTTAGCGCAGTGCATTGCAATGGGCAAACGTTTAAAGAAAATATATTATTCACGCATCGAGGGTTAAGTGGACCTGCCATTTTACAAATATCCTCGTATTGGCAACCAGGCGATGAAATTCATGTCACATTTTTGCCGGAAATGGATTTATACCAGGCACTTTTGCAAGCAAAAAATAGCCATGGCGATACTTTTCTAAAAACAATTTTAGCAAGGTGGTTGGCTAAAAATTTATTAGGCGTGTTTGTTGCCCCAATATTATTAGAAACACCTCTTAAACAACTATCGGACAAACAGCTATCTTCTGTTGGTAATGCGTTGCAAGGTTGGAAAATCAAACCCAACGCCACTGAGGGCTATCGAACTGCGGAAGTGACATTGGGTGGGGTTGATTGCAACGAATTGTCCTCACAACGATTCGAATCCAAAAAAGTACCGGGTTTGTTTTTTATCGGTGAGGTGCTGGATGTATCTGGATGGTTAGGAGGGTATAATTTTCAATGGGCTTGGTCGTCTGGATGGGCTGCAGGTCAAGTGGTTTAAACATGACTCCTGAACCCATCATCGCGAGGAGGAACGGGACGAGACAGGGCCGAGATTTTGATTGTTAGATCGTTTGTTCAAGTCGGGCGTGAGTTTCATTCTGCATAAGAAAATAAGCGCGGGCACCTGCCAGCGGTTGTGCTAAGTTGTGGCTGATAATAAGGACTGGCCCTCATTTCAAACTAAAAATAATCAAAGGGCTTAAAATGAAATGTTGACCGCTTAGCTATTGCATTCATGCTCGAAAATAAAGAAAATCCGTATTTAAAAACTAGACCTGAGTATTTGTAATGCCACCTAAACCAATCACTTTGAAATCGCTCTTAGAAAAAAAACCTCAAAAGAAAAGAAAGCTTTCTACTGAATCGGAGCCAAAAGTTCAAAAAAAAACATCTTCTTCGACTCAGCCGTCTAAAAAACGCATCATGATGTCTCAGCACATTCTCTCCAAAGGCGTTTTACGAGAAGATTTGGATGCACGAGATATTGAACTGTTGATGGAGAATGAGTTTGGTCGGTATGCTTTTTCCAATAGTAGCAGAATCGGTCATGCCGTGATAAAAACGGATGAAAAAGGGCAACTTTCAGCCACGCAATATGCATTGCCTCAACCTGTTTCCTCAGATGATATGGATGTACCTGAAATTTGTCCATTGACCGATATACAAAAACGAACGCGCGGGCCTTATTCATTTTATTCGGCAAAAGGACCCGGTGGAAAGTCTTTTTTTGCACGACGTACGCTTAAGCAAGTTGATGCTTCGAACCATGAGATGGAAATTGCTTATTTTTCTGAGAGCGAGGATTTTGATGAGGCAGTTGAAGCAAACAGTGCTGGTCATTTTGAATCGATCAAAGGTGAGCACATAACCATAAAAGGGGGACGGGAAATAACGCTGGATGTTGCATCCATTGCTGCACGCGAACAACAGACTTCTCGCGGAAAAAGTCAAAATCAAGTCATGAAAAAAGATGGAAAGGGATGGTCAGCGCGTGATGAATATGAAGATTATTTTAAAAAAAATCGCGATAAATTCTCCCCTGAATTACAAGCCGTCTTTCAAAACGCATTCACGGCAGACGTTCACAGTCACTCAGGGAGCCAACGCCGGCCCGAGTGGTTGCATCTTTGCGGGTTTTCAGTCTTTCCCTTATCAGGTGATCCGCAACAAAGAGATAACTTAGGCGCTGCGGCTAAATGGGTCAACACCGAAATGATGATTTTAGAGCGTATCGGGAAATGGTTTGCTGTGGCGTTTGCGGATCAGGCTCAGGTAAAAATCAAACCCTTATTTGAAATGCTGACCGGGTCAGACATCGCAGGTAAAATTAATTTTGAAGTCAGCCTCGAATACCGCGATTTTTTCATTCGTTTTATTCAAGAATTGTACCCTTTACAAGAAAGTCCTGTGTTTCATAAGCCCAGTGATCTTGCTCAAACTGTTGCCATCACTCACGCTCAACTTAAAGGGCATGCTCCCCTTGTGGTTGAAAATATTACATGCACGGAAGAACCTTATGTACCTCGTGTTTGGCAAGATGTTCCTCAATCATTGCCTCAAAAAATAAGCGAGCGATCAGACATACAAGTTTTGAGCTTCCTTGATCTAGAAACCACAAATCTGGATTACCGCACCGGTAAAATTATTGAAATAGGCATTATTTCGGTGTATTTTCATGTTGATGAAGGCATTCTTGGGGTGAAATGTCAGTACAGTGGATTGGCTGATCCACACGAAAATTTATCCGAAAAAATCGTTGAAGTTACTGGATTAACAGACACCATGTTGGCTGGACAATCCATTGATTGGGAACATATCCGAGAAATACTTCATGAAACGAATTACGTGATTTGTCATAACAGTGCATTTGATCGTAAATTCTTAGAATCTGCTACTCCCGATTTCATTCAAGAACGGATCCGACAACTTCCTTTTGGTTGTACCTTAGAAGGGATTCATTGGGAGCGAAAAGGGTTCCTTAGCAAAAAATTAATTGATCTCAATGCTCAATTAAAATTTAAGTATACAGGGCATCGTGCTTTGAATGATTGTTGGGCGACCATAAATCTTCTCAACCAAGTTCCTGGTGTTTTAAATGAATTGATGATCAATACGAATCAAGAAAAAACGTTAATTTGTGTGACCGACACAGATTATCTCCAATCACCCTCGTTAAGAGCTAAACACTTTTCTTTCTCGAAAGGTGAAGATGGTCTGCTGCCTCAATGTTGGTATAAATATGTAGATCCAGAAGAACTGCCCCGCCTGAAGAGATGGTTAGATAGGATTATTTACCAAGAGGAAGGTAAAAGCGATACCCTTATTCAAATCCCCAATACGCGCGCAATCGATCGCTATTCAGTGAGGGTACGTTTACAAGAACATTTTACTAGCAGTGTGGGTTTTTTTGCAGTGAACAATTCAACGCAGGCAGAGATGGCAGCAGTTACAGAAAACTGTTCTTTCACACGTGCCCCAACTCCTCGTCAATGAGGGAAACCATTGAGCAGTCAGCTTGCTGAGCCGATAATGACAAGGTAAGGCGCTGTAGACGTTCAATCATGCGCTGAGATTGTTCCTTGTCATTTAAGAGCATGTTTAAGACGCCTGTTAATTGCTCTGGATTGCAATCGTATTGCAAGAGTTCTGGAGCAATCATTTCGTTTTGCAATAAATTACACAAGCCTAGGTATTTCACGCGAATCAATTTGGATGCCGCTAAATAAGTTAACCACGAGGCTTTATAAACAATGCACATGGGTTTTTGTAACAAGGCACATTCCAAAGAAGCTGTGCCTGAGGCTACCACCACGCAATCGCTGCTGGCGATGGTCAATGCTGCGTTTCCTGCGATCAACGTGTATGCGATCGATGAATTAGCCAGAAAAGATTGAACCAAATTTGGATCCACGGTGCTGGCAATGGGGATAATAAAATGCAAATCAGACTGCTGCTGGGCTAATTTTTCTGCACTGGCGCATAATACCGGTAAATGCTTTTCAATTTCGTGAGTACGGCTCCCAGGCAGCATAGCAACAATGCGTTTATCGAGGGGCAATTTCAGTTGTTGGCGCGCGCTGTTTTGATCGAGGGTTTGCAAGGTTTCAACCAGAGGATGGCCCACAAAACTAACGGGTACCCCG
>CAZGKX010000001.1:69237-76065 GCA_964525945.1 uncultured Legionellaceae bacterium | reverse complement strand
AAAGTTTTTTTTCAAAGGGCAGAATAACCGCCATTCGATCCACGTATTTACGAATGGTATGAATCCGTCCGGCCTTCCATGCCCAAATTTGCGGGCTAATGTAATAGAGAATACGAATACCCTGTTGTTTCGCAAATTTAAGCAGCCTTAAATTAAAACCAGGGCAATCCACTAAAATCAGCAAATCGGGTTTGGTGTGCGATAAATGATGTTTTATTTTCTGGAAAGAATGTCGAATAATACGCAGGTGGCGAATGACTTCGGTGATTCCAGTGACGCCATGTTGCGCTAAATCATTGACGACCTCAACGCCGGCTAATCGCATGTGATTGCCGCCCATGCCACTGATCGAAAGCGTGGGATCTTTTGCCAAGAGTTGCCGCACAAAATGTGCGGCATGCATATCACCAGATTCTTCACCTGCAACGATAACGATTCGTTTAGATGGTTTCATAACGGGATAACAAATTGCTGTCGATCAATGCGCTAATTTTAGCCGCCGTTGCTAATGCGGCACAGCCTTCTTCGCCAGTGACCAATGGTGTGCTGTTTTCTTCAATGCATCGTAAGAATGCTTTTATTTCTTCAAGCAATGCATCCCCTTTTTCAAACACGGATTGATGTTGGGTAATATCAGGAATACCAGGAAACATTTCCCCTTCGCCTTTTTTGAACACGGCAAATTGTTTATTGTGGTAATCAATTGATATATAACTGTTTAATTGGAATATACGTGTTTTACGTTCGGTTTTAAAACTAATGCGGCTGGCAGTAACATTCGCCACGCAATGGTTTTCAAACGTAATTCGGGCGTTGGCGATATCAATGGATTTTGATAATACCGGTGCTCCTTGCGCATCAATACGAACGATAGGGCTATGCACTATGGTTTGAATAATATCAATGTCATGGATCATTAAATCCAGGATAACGTTGACGTCTGTGCCACGTGGGTTATAGGGAGCTAAGCGATGGGATTCAATAAACAGAGGTTTATCCAAATGGTCTTCTAAGGCTAATCGAGCCGAATTGAAGCGTTCCAAATGCCCAACCTGTAATTTCACGTTATGCTGAGCAGCTAATGTGATCAGCTCTTCTGCTTGGGCGACCGTTTCCGTGATTGGTTTTTCAATAAGAACATGGATGCCGTGCTTTAGACAATCTTTAGCAATGGCATAATGCTCATTCGTGGTCGCTGCAATACTCACCGCATCCACTTTACCAAACAAATCGTGGTGATCAAAATAGGCCGCAACATTTAACTCACGAGAAACTTGTTCGCATGCTTCTGTGTTCACATCACAAACCGCAACAAGGTCTGCATTTTTTAATAATTGGTATTTCTGCGCGTGAAAACGCCCAAGGTAACCAACTCCTATAACAGCACATTTAATTTTTTGCATAACAAAAACTGATAATAATTTGAACGCCATTATTGCATTATTTGTTACACATATCAATTTGAGTGGGTAAGTCTCAGTAATTCGGGGCAAATTTATTGAGGGTCGTGTTAAATGAGTAAGGCGCACTTAATTATGATTTTTAATTGTGTTTTTATATTTAAAATATACTATCTGGTTATTTTATGGTATAATTTGCGTATATATATTCTCAATATGCGTATTTATATGCCATTTGATGCTGCTGCTTTCTACCTTCAGTTAGGGATAAAGACCGATTATGAATTTTTTCATTACTGCATTGATTTAGCCCATCAAGTGGAAGCGCAGATCGGGCAAACCGATATTGAAACGCTATCTGCTGAGACAATGATCAATAAATACACTGATCTTTTAAGTGTGAACATGGATTTATCGGGGGACAGCCTTGGTTCGCTAAAAACCATTTATTCCGGCATCGAACATTGGACACCGCCGCTTCCTGGTTACACGCTTTATTTAACCCCTAATATCCTCCAGCTTCCCGACGGGTTAAATGCAGGTTCTGTTTTGATGCCACAAGGGCTGTTTCAATACAAGGAAGAACGGCAAGGCTATGTTTGCATTCTCGACGCAAACGAATTAAAACGCCTAGGATTCAATGATTATTTAAAAAAAGCAGCTGCATCATCAAGTTATATACGTGTAACGTCACTGCAAAAAGAACACCCAGAGAATGATGCCTCGTTTTGTATGCTCAGCAGCCAAGAGCTTGGAAAATTAGATGCGGCTGTTTTGGCCAAAGGAGGCCATTACCACGCGTTCAATGAAGACGTTTACGAATCAACAAAGCAGCAATGTTTATGGGTTTTATCCGCCTATACGCATGTATTAAGTCAGCAGATTGTTTCCAAATCCATTGCTGCTTGCCAGCAATACTTAGAGCTGCTAGAACAAAATTTTTCTGAACATAACGTTTCTAATTTTGAGTCCTTTAAGCAAAAAGAAATAGCAGAAAAAATAAATTTTTTGAACAAGCTCGTCCAAAAATTAAGCGATGAGCAATTGGATATCTCTGAAAAAATTAATATTTTACATCCATCATCCATTTATGGAGAGGAAGGGGTCAACGATGAGTTTTCTCATGCATGGCAATTCATTGAAGAAGCGGAACAAGCAATAACACGTGAACAATACCGCGCTGTTTACATGCAATACGATAACATTATAAAAAAAACGCCCATGGACCACCTTGTGAAAATCAGTTTACGTGACCGAGTGGAACATCATTTACGGCAATTGCAGGTTCCTTTCGCTGAACTCTCCTTGGTGTTGCCTGTACAAAATAAATTTTTGATGCAAGCCAAAACAGCTATTGATGAGGAAGCGAAAGCGCAAAAGGGTGTCGAGTTTTTAAAGAATTTATGCTCCGAGTACATTGAGTATTTATACCAACGTGCCAGTGACGAGGGGCTGGTGGACGAAGACCTTTCCATTTTAAAAAAGGGCTCATTTTGGGACATGAAAGAAAGTGCCCTGTTGGAAATACGCGATATACTGGAGCAACCTATGACGTGTATCGCCCAATTAAATGCCGTTGATGACTTGCTTAAATCAGGCCATCTACACACCATTGAACAAGCCGATGATGTTGGTGAGTGGTTTTTAAAAGGTCTACAAATGATATTGGATGCTTTCTTGGGCAATAAGATTGGATTTAGAGTTTGGACCAGTAAATGGCGGCAAATAAACAACGATATCAATGCCGATGACAATGAGTCTACGGATAAAACGCAATTTAATTTCTTTTGAACGAATAGCCATACCCATCGCACTTGCACAGCCGGTTATTCGCAGGTTATTTTGCAACTTCAGCGGTTTTTATAGCGGGATAAAAAAAAGTAACTTCGTGTTTATTATAAAATAAATGAAGAAGTTGGCTATTTGGAATCTCTCGAAATAAGTTTAACGTCGATTGTTCAATTTTTCCTTGCAATTTTATGGTAAAAATCATTTGTTTCGCTTTTTTTGCTTTGATCCAAGCCAATATGAGTTGATAGGCCCGTTCAGGATAACATGCAATATCCGACAATACCCAGTCATACTCGTGTGATAAAGAATTAGGATCCAAAGCAAATGCGCTTTGTTGCACGCATTCAACGCCAGGCAATGCGGCTATTTTCGGCGCAAGCGGCGCTTTATCAACGGCGGTTACCTGCGCGCCCAACGCATGCAAGACATAGGTCCATCCACCGGGTGATGCTCCGAGATCCACTGCTCGATCGCCGGTTTTTGGGTATTTGTCTAACAAAGTAAAGGCTTCCCATAATTTTAAGTAAGCCCGATTGGGTGGATTGAATTTATCTTCGATAAAATAACATTGTCCAGCAGGCCATTGTTTTACGCGTTTTACACTATAAATCAACGTATGTTGATCAAGCAGGCAAAAACCTCCTATCGTGGGGATGGCCGTTTCTGGAGGGAATGGGCGCGTTAAAGAGGGCAACTTATACAATTGTTCCGCAATTAACCGAGAACGACCCAATTGTTGCAATGGATGTAAATACCAATATTTCCCTGCTTGCCGCAAAATTTTTGCAGCTTCCGATATCGATTTAAATGTAATCACTTGTGGTTCAAGCCAAATGTCCAACGCGAAACACACATTTAATTTTTCTTGTTCAGAAAAAACAAGATCCTCCAGAGTGACCAAATTTTTATCGTCTAATTCTGAGCACAGTTCGGCCATAAATTGTGGTTTAACAACGTACACAGCGGCAAGATGATTCGGAAGCATGGGGGGATGAAACTCAAATGGATGGCCACATAAACGCCCATTGTAAAGGGTAACCTTTAAAAAGCAATGATTGTATCAGGGAAACGTATCTCAGTGTGTGTTTTGCTTGCTTATTCTGCATTGCTGCTATCTTCGATAATCTATGAGACCTGAATGCCCACTCAATGGTATAATTACCAAATAAATAATTAAGTTGGCATGAATGCATTGCAAAAATACCAATGCATGGCCTATCTACAAGTGAGTCAAATAAATGCTGAAAATTGGGCAATTTAATACATTAAGAGTGGTAAAAGAAGTCGCATTTGGTCTTTACTTGGATGGCCATGAACGGGGCGAAATTTTACTGCCCAACAAAGTTGTACCCCCGGGAATCAAAGTAAATGACACCGTGGACGTATTTATCTATTTCGATTCCAGTGACAAAGTGATTGCCACCACATTGCGCCCGCATGTTCAATTGGGTGCGTGTGCTTATTTACAAGTGATTGATGTAAACCGCGTGGGTGCTTTTCTGGATTGGGGTTTGGAGAAAGATTTGTTGGTGCCAAGACCTGAGCAGCAACGGCCTATGGAGCTAAATAAGTCTTATCTTGTCTGCGTCAAACAAGATCCAGATGGTCGTATTATAGCCAGCTCTAAACTTGATTATTTTTTGGATAAATCCCCGGCGCTCTATAAAAAAGGCGATGAAGTGAGTTTGCTTATTGCGGAAACAACAGAGCTGGGTAAAAAAGTTATCATCAATGATACACATTGGGGGCTCATTTATTTCGATGACATTTTTAAAACACTCCATTATGGCACAAGAACAGTAGGGTATATCAAAACGGTACGAGAGGATGGCAAAATTGATGTTGTCTTACGAAAGGCAGGCCATGACAGTGTTCGTGAACTCGCCCAGCGGATTTTGGCAGAGCTGCACGTGAAAGGCGGTTTCTTACCGTTGCATGATAAAAGCTCGCCGCTTGATATTCAACATGCTTTTGGTGAGAGTAAAAAAAGTTTTAAAAGTGCTATTGGTCAGCTCTACAAACAAGGCGATATTTGTATCGAAGCCAATGGAATTCAGTTGCAAAAAAAATAACCCACTGATTTTATGGTTAGTGCCGTCACCGAGCAGTGATCCTAAGGGAGCGGAGCCCTTGGGGTCATAAAATTCCATCTAAAAGAGAGGGGCGACAGACGTCTTTTAATTGAGAATCCACGGTTTGAGGCGCTCCCCGTCTTTTTTTCGCCTCGGGATAGAAACCATGTAATTTCCTAGCTTTGGTATGCGAGGGAAGTGAGAAGCCTGTTATTGCCGAGAGTTGGGCCATAAATTCGGGATGCTGGCGAATATAGGGCAAAAGCATGTGGTTTAATCGAGCAATCTCGATGTTGTTCACGGCATTTTTTACGAAAAAATGAATGGCGCATTGAAAATTGGGGGGTAGGTCCAAATTATGAAATAACGAAAACACAGCTGCTGGACAATTTGCGTTAATGATCTGCCGAATGCGGATGTTGTACTTCTTGTCGTTAACTTGTTTTCTTAAATAGTTTATCAAGTAAGAATTATTGGTAATTTTGGAAGAATCTGCTGGGTTATCCAAAGCCAGTAATTCACTGGTAACCCTCAAATTTTGAACGTTTAACATGTTTTCAATGGTTTGTTTTCTAGGGGAATTTGTTTGGAGATAACCCGCGAGAACAGAAGTTTTTTCATGGATGGAAAATTTTGAAACATTATTGATGAAATCTTGATGTTTTGATTGAAGAATGAATGTGAGCAAGTGATTGATATCGGAATTGGATAATGATTGTATAAAAAGTTCAAAAGGGGAATCCCAGCTTGAATTGCAATTAAATAAAATGGCTAACAGTTCAGTTTCATTGCATTGGCGCAATGCAACGAGCGTTTTTTCTTCTGGAATCGGCTTGCCTAACGACGTGTAAAAATAGTCAAAAGTCCATTTAGCAAGAAAAACTAAAAAATCTTTAAGTGGGGCTATCGGAGGTATTTCCACCCTCATCGGAGGAGAAAACGAAATGGTTATAGAAGGGGGGGCTATTTTTTTTAGCCGCTTGGAGGGTTGATTGGGGTTTGCCTTTGCGGGTGCTTTAGTTGCATCCAATTGTTGAAGAGAATCATTCATGGAGTGCGAAGGCATCAATTGGCTGTAATTCTCTGAGGGGTCTCCTTGAAACGAGTTACCTTCAAAAATTGGAATATTTTCATTATTTTTAAAAAATTCTTCATTAAAAAAGTCCTCGAATAGAGTTTCATCGATAAGATAACGTTCTGTGTCTCTATTTTGCATATGTTTGTGCTGAAATGTCAGCTTCCTGTCAATGTTAATGTGCTTATTATAGCGCAAAAAATGCGCTTATAGTTTGTTTTTATCCAAAAATAAATTAATTTCGGGGGCTTGGACAAGACCTCACTTGCGCTCTAGGTGTTGCACTAAACCAAATGTTTACTGAGTGAAGCATTTCAAAACTGCCACATTGAATTCATTGTCCGGCAAAGGTTGCGGTTGATCTGAAATTAAACTCAAGCGATCAGTGTGTATTTGAATTTGTATGTTAGAGTATGAAGATGCTAATAATATTCACTCTACTGGTGAACATGGATGGAGACCAAGAAGACTTTCTCAGAGAGGAAGAGAG
>CAZGKX010000001.1:55904-69227 GCA_964525945.1 uncultured Legionellaceae bacterium | reverse complement strand
GAATTTGTATGTTAGCCTTTTCCAAAAACTTAGCACAAACATTTGAGCTCGTCGCGATATTGAGCAATATATGTTCACAAATAAATGGATACTGTTCCCATGCCGCCCTCAGGAAGACCACTCCAAAAAACACCCAAGGCTCTAATGTTTCAGGTGGGTTTTAGCTATTAAATCTAAAATTAATTTGTTAAAATGTTTTTTTTTATGCTTTAGTGAATAATTTTATGCTAAATACGATGCTTTTTTTTAAAATGTCCGAAAAAGAATATTATGATATGTTTGATACAGCAGTGACCGGAGATACACTCGATTTAAGCGCTAAGAAAACGGGTGGGGTAATTACGGAAGATTATTATCGACTGTTGCCAAAATATTTAAGATCTCATCCAGCTATTACTAAATTGAATTTGCAAGATCAGGGGCCTTATAGCGAATCGATGAATTATGATCGAATTGCGATAAAAATTGCTGAAGTCCCTCATTTAAGGGCCATCAATATGACTAATTTTTCGATCGGCGATGATGCGATGGAACAACTTTTACAACACCCCAACCTCTCTCAATTGCAAGTTGGACTTAATTTAAGAATCACCGATAAAAGTGTTGATCGATTAATGGGATTATCGGAAACGCCTCTAAAGTTAATTGACCTTGATTTGTGTTCGGTAAGCAGTGAAAAAAGCCAAGCATTACACCGTTGTTTTGAGCAATCGTCAACCCGCGTCGTTAGTAAAAGGCGCGCAATCCATAGCCCTACTCGAGAGCAACTTGTTGCTGTGTTCGGCGAAGATACAGCCACGGCAGTGGAAATGAGGCAGTTCATGAATAAAACAGTACGCTTTTCAATGCAAGCCGCAGGGATTGGTTTAACGTTTGTATTGGCTGATTGCATAGGCATGCCTAAACTGTACGCAGGTATAGCAATAGGATTATATTATGCCAGCCCGAAAATTTATCAAGGTTTGGTGCAAGGCAGTGAATATTTAGAAGAATTTTCTGAGTGGTGCAATAACCTAGCTGCAGAGCAAGTCGATCCTGATGAAAGTGAACGAGATAGAAGAATGTCTATTGTATAATAGTTAATCAGTGCATGCACTCGATGAGATGCATGCACTGATTATTATGGATGCCTATACTCTATTCACTGTGTAACAGCATATGAATGTTCTTTTCCAGCAGTTAACGTTTTCCTTTAAATAAAGCCACACAACCCACCACTGAGATTTCAATATCTGTTAAGTGTTGTGCCAATGCAGATTTAAGCGCTGCCAACGTGTCTTCTTGATTCGAAAAAATCCCCTTTTCGTTATAAAAATTACATAATCGTTGGCTTGTTTTGCTGTGAAGAGCTGCATCGGCTAGAATGGTTGCGCCAAATAAAACACCACCCGGAGTGAGCATGGTGGTTGCCGTCGCTATAGCGTTTGACTTTGTTTGCATCGTGCCGGGTAAACAGTGTAAAAGATAATTCATGGAAATAGAATCAAATTGGGCAGATAAAGCGGCGTTCGGTTTAAAAATATCGTGCAGATAGAGCTTAGGGGTTTTGTCGTGCAAAAGATTTTTTGCAACGCCTAAACAGTTAGGGTTCAAATCCATGAGTGCTAATTTGGTTTGCTTGGGCCATTGGCAGTGTTTTAAATAATAGCCCGTTCCTACACCAATATCGAGATGATTTGCTGTGGTATTCTGGTTGAATTGCTGCAATTGGATGTGCTTGGGGCATCGCCAAATCCAGGTGTTGGATATGTTCAAGACCCACAGATCGTAAAGTTTAAGCATAAGAGGGGTGTAGACCGCCTGGCCTTTCTTAATATCAGATTCGCTTATCGATGTCATTGGTTGCTCATAGTTGGGGGTAGGCCGGGCTATTCGAAGATTGCTTAGTCTGCCGCAAACTTTATCATTTCTGTTGCTTGTTGGGTAGATAACACTTAAATATTTCACAAAGGGAGCATTATGTATGCTTTAGAAGACCAATTAAAAAAATCTACCTCCAATGAGGTAGGAACTCTAAAAGGCATCGATTGGGCGTCAATGGTGCGGGAAAATCAACCCCACTATAGGTTTGAGCACAACATTGGTGAGCAAAATTTCTGATTGCAAAACAATAAAAACTATTTGATCTATTATTAATCACAATATGTTATAATTTGATTTTTATTCAGGTCAGCTCTTCATGACAAAAGTAAATAACACGTCCCTTAACAAGCGCCAAAAAACATACCATATACCCCATGAGCGCTGGCTTGCCAGCGACGAATTGACCATCACTAAACTAATGTCTCTCAAAAAACAAAGTCGATTTAAAAAAGGCGAGCTATGGAATGGATTTGTTTTAGTGCGGCAAAAAGAAAACGATGAATTTAGCGATTTTTTAACACTTCTTCACACCAATATTCAACAAATTCCTGCCAATACCAGGATATCATTGGCCATTCGTACCTTATTTTATGACCCAGCAATGGACACGCAACCGGATCTGTTAAGCAGCACAATAAAATCACCGAAACATTGGACGGCGGTGGATTTGCTTGTGGATGAAACCCGAAATGTTCATTCATTTGTATTGGATGGAGCCAATTCAGTGGGTTATCGTGGCATTCATCAACTGTTAAAAGCCTTTTTTCCGCCAGGTAAACATTATATTTTTGAAGAAGATGTTTACACTGGAGAAAATGGCGTTTCGAAAACACGGGTTATACAAACAAGATGGCGTGGCTGTCATGTGTTTGCTTTGCATCATTTAAACGTTTTGTCTAAAATAAACACTAATACGTTGTATCATATGGAATTACCACGACTTGCTGCTCATAATTGCCAAAAAAACGGCATCATTCAGCCTGGTGATTTTAGCGGGGAATTGGAACTGGCTAAAATTTTTATGCCTACCCAATCCCTCTCCACCATAGAATCTCTGTCCATTAAAAATGCGCGGGTAACTAAAAAAGGCAAAACCATGTCTTTGCTAGAGGCGGTTAACGCAAGCAGTACAAGGGTTGAAACGGTAAATGGCCCGATTACCATCAATCAAGCCAATTATCATAAAAACCTTCGATATATCGAAAAAGAATCTCTTTTTTATGCATTCTCACGTCATAAAATAGCTACTATTATGAAGAGTAAAAATGGATTTGTATATTTACAAAACAGAAGCTTGTTTAATTTAAATGCTGCCTTAAAACAAGTGAGTCATTTGGACATTATGATACCTACTATTGTCAATTTGCACGACTTATTGGATGAGAGCAAAGCCCATTTTCCTGTTAAAATTCATTCTCATATTGGCAATTTGCTTTGTTTGTTTTCACAACCTTCGCTGCTTCTGGAAGACATCAAATATAACTTAATGCTGTTAATGGAAAACGCCTTGATGAATATTTCTTCTAAAGAATGCCGGCTAAAATTTAACCGTTTGATAGAGCTTTCTCTTTTTATTTCGTTTGAGCAATGTCGAATAGGTATTATTAATTTAAATAAAACGCATTTGTACGCACACTACGGAATTTTAGATGCATTCAAAAATACATTAACGACTGATTGCTGGCTGGATGATGCAATCAATTTAATCGTTGGTCTGCGTGACAAACTATCCTTGTTAAATAATAAGGCGGTCAATTTATTGTGTGCAAACGAATTAGACTTGGTTTGTTTATTATTGAGCCAACAACAAGTTTCGAGAGAAGAGGCTGCTCAACGATGTTTATTTTTAATGGAAACTCAGTTTTTTTGTGCCTATATGAAAAATGATGAAGCTTTCGCCTCTTGCCTGACTCAGATTATTCAGACTGTTCTCCCCAATGCTTTACCTACGATTACCAAACCGCGACTGTAAAAGAGCAGCATTTGTTGCTTTGACCAAGACTTCCGCTTCTTTACAGTCGCGGCTCGGATTGGTTTTTATTGGGGCAGGGTTTGGAGTTTATGGGATTAAAATAAATGTGCTGCCCGTTCGCTTCTAGATCCGGAAATGGTTGAACAGGAGGTACAAAATTGAATAAGCCTTGGTGAATTTGTTCGATCATTTGAGTGCACGTTTCAGGCCATTGATACTGGCCGACATATTGCCATTTGTTGGCTGATGTTTCTTGAAATACACTCATGGATGAATTTTCAAGAATTAAAACGCTTCGTTTATTTTGAAACGTTTTCAACCAGGCCTCACAGGTTTGTGTGCCATAGGCCACGCAGGAAGGTACATTGTCAGCGTAAGCATCCGTTTTCCAATTTTGCTGGGTAAATGATGCCGGCAATTTTCCATCCGCTGTGTGAACAATCATTACGGATTGGAGGCGTTGCTGCTCATAACGCGATTTTTTTTCCAGAACATATGCGACTTGTTGTAAAAGTTTAGGATCCTGCGAAGAGGTTTGTAACTCATGGAGTGCACGGTAGCCATAGCGCCCGCTGTCCCATCTTAAAAATTCAAAATTAAATTTTTCAACTGGAATATGGCCTGATTTCAACCCGTTGATCTGGCTTATGACAGACAGGCGCATTGGGTCGGCGATCGGGGTTAATAACAGGGTTAACACTAGAATAGTAAACAAGGCCGCGTAATAATTCCATGTTTCTAATGCTTTTAAGCGCCAACAACAGAAGATATAACCCAGTGCATAAAAGCTGCAAATTAGTTCTAACGCCGCTAGTAAAATATAACTTACCGTCCAGCTGTGTTGAGATACCTCTCGACTCAAAGCATACATGGCAAGCACAATAAGCGGTAAAAGAATAATTGTGGCAACGGAGCTTGCTATGAATAAAAAACGTGGAATCAATTTGCCATCTTGATAAGCTGAGTTAATTAAGACAATCAGTATGGCTGTTGTCCCACACAGCAAATAAGACGTGTATTCCAGCTGCCATAAGGGCGTTAATCCAGTCCAGAATAGGCTTAACAAAAATGCTATAATCAATACGGTTAATAAAGGCAGTAGCCATGAAAGCAGGGCAAGAATTATGGTTCGAAGCCCTCGAACCAAGGTGATCTTGATGTCCGTGATATGCAAACCAAGGCTAAACACAAGGGTGGTACTTGGAATGCCAAACCACGATTTTTGAATCAATTTGGATAAAAATTCAAGTTGGATTAAATGAAATAAACCCGCTCCTATCCATAGTAACATCCAAAATCCCCCGAGAAATAACAGTGATAAGGCAATTTGGATCACAATTTTCCATGCAGTGTCAAAATAAGTGGGGTAGTTCGCTATGAGTTTACGATCTTTATCTGCACTAACGATCAATGCTTGGCCAATAAAAAATACAATACCCGTAAAAAAAAGTAACGTAAAAGGCGGTGAGAAGGTGAAATGAGGCCATATGCTCCAAACGTTATAATACCCGAAACCAAATAGCACAAGTGTTGCAACACCGGTCCACACCCCCATCACTTTTTTTCGTAGTTCACTGAAGCTCAAGGTGAGAATTATCGGTATAAAAAGACCGATCAGCAGTATTGGCTCAAACAGCACGGGTTGTGTAGAAGGCCATATTTTAGCATTCAGCGATGAATACAATAAATACAATATCAAACCTTGCAGAAATCCTATGAGGCAACGCGTACGAATGATATTGGATGGCATAATGTACCTTAGATGAATGTTGAATCGATACCTGACGATTATCATAGACTACTCTGTTCACTTATCAAGTCATAGGGTCAGAGAGGATTAAATCTTACGGTTTTTTCATCACGAGATCTGAGCCCTCTTCTTGAATGTTGCTATGAATTAAATTTTGATAATTGTTTTTAAATTTAACCGACGCGGTTATGGACCTATTAAACATTGAAGAGATGTCTATCTTTTGAAGAATGGTGTCGCTATGCTCTTTATCTAGGCTGGTTATGAATAATTGAAATTTCTCATACTCATCGGGCGGGTATAGCTTTGCAATAAGTGTTTTTATTTCCTGGGAGACTTTTAAGCCATTGATTGAATAAGCTTGTATGATTTTGGGAAATACCTCTTTAATTGCATTTAAAAAATCAGGAGAACATTGGCTGAGAGCACGAAGTGTTTTGGCCCTATGATCATTTTTAACATGGTTCAAAAAGCCACATTGTAATTTTTTAAAAATGATAAAAAATGCGAGTGGATGATTGGAGGTATTTGTTATCAAATCACTGGCATAGGAAATATCCGAATCAAACGTTTGTTGAATGTTTTCCCAGGATTCATTTGAAATACTCTCTAGAATCTGAATACTTTCCTCTGGCAAAAAATAGGTGATAAAATTTGAAGAAAAATCATCTGAGAGTAGGCCTGCCAAATCATCTTTGAGCAGCGTAAAAATCTCGCTTCTCTCTTGTACAGGTAAATATTTAACGAAGCTTAAATCATCTGAGCATTTAATGAGATCCCGAACTTTATCTTTGATAAGAGCAAAACCCTCTTTTCTCAAGGTTAAGGGTAAATGCTTTATAAATAAGAGATCGTCTGAATTGTCGAGTAGATCACCTAACTTATCTTTAACAAGATCAAATCTTTTCTGTTGTTCTTCTGGAGAAAGATACTGAATGAATTGAATGTCATTTGGATGCTTAATGATGTCCGGTAATTTATCTTGGGTCAGTTCAAATACTTCGCTTCGTTCCGCTGGGGATAGATACTGTATAAAATAATAATCTGTTGGAACTTGAATCATGCCATATAATTTATTTTTGACAAGATGAAATAAAGCGCTTCTCCCGTGCTCCGATAGAAAGCTGAGCAAAAGGAGTAATTCATTGGCATTGGGAATTAAGTTTACCAAGCTATTTTTCCATTGATCAAAAAATACCGTTATCATGGCTTGGCTTAACGACAAAAGAGGATTTTCTTTGGTTAGGCTTTCATTCATTTCCGGAAGTATAATATTGTCTTTCGAAAGTCTAAATCGAATCGCGTCGTACAGTAATTTTGCATCGATTGAGGGCAGTGTAACCATCGCCTTAAAATCACTAAAAGCGTCGAGAATAGTTTCAAATGTAATCTGCTCTACCTCGTCCTTGGTCAAATTGGTGGGGTATAAACGAATGGCAGCATCGATTTTTTTTATCATTCCACTGTTACTTGCATTTGTCTGCAGGGCATTAAGATTATGCGGGATATAGGGATAGAACGCAGATGACTGTGATTCTATCCCTCGGCGGACATACCCATATTGGGTGGTCACTAATGCTTGATGTATTGCATTTTTTGCATTATCCCTTACTTCACTGGACTCATGTTCATCAATAATATCCAAGGCAGACTTTCCTGAATCATCTCTTTGATAAGGATTTGCACCGTTCAAAACGGCAGCGCGCATGAAAATTGCATCCATATTTTTATTGCCGTGTTGTAGAGTCTTATGTACATTTCGGGTTAATGTGGTTTTCCCATCATCTTCTGAAATTTGATTTTCCATAGCGTAAGGCTCTCGCCATTCCAGTGCATTGGAAATGGCTGTTGATACAATTTTTTTATTTGGCATTGCAGCATCAAGTTCATTGGCCAAATCAAGTGCTGATTGCTGATGAGCATTTTTTACATACGGATCGCCACCTGCTATAACCATACTGAATAATCGCTTAGCAATAAGCTCGCGATCAAATGGGGATTCCAAAAACACTTGATGAAGCATGGTGCTTCCGCTTTCATCCCTTTCATTTAAGCGAGAAGCGAGCGCATCCGATTGATTGGATACGGCATGTAAAAACAAATCACTGTGCATGGTTCCAATGTATTTCGCTGGGTAAATTTCAGCGCTCAGCGTGCCGGAAAAAACGCTGTTTATCGTTGAATCTTCAAACCCACTGCGTCCTGGAACAGTATTGTTTTCCGGTCTTCTGTTTTCCGCAAAAGGATCAGCATGGGATACGGTTGATAAAATATGTTCGTTGTGCCTGGATATCGTGCTTGACGTGATGACGTGATTGCATAAAAGAGGCACGACCAACTGTTTTTTTTGCAATTGATCAATCAAATGATGCACATCATCGCGCTCAACACCTTTTGAATGATCAAGGCAAACACCAATGCTTGCAATAAACGATGCTCCATCATCCAGAGTAATGTTTAGCGAGGACTCGTATTGATTAGGATCATTTATAGCGGCCTTTGTGTGTTCCAAAACTTTATTGGGCGAATGGCTTGCATGATCGCTGTCTGAAGTTAAGTTATATAGAGTCCCATCTGGTTTACGGTAAAGAAAATCCACGTGAGAAGGGTATTTTTTAGAAAAATGATGCACCAGGGACGTGGGGTGAGAACCACAAGGTGATTGCACATACAAACCACAATTATGAACACCACCATCTTCCCAAATCACTGGAAACGTGGCCAACATCAAATGTACATTCGGAGGCAATTGGTTTGCTATTTCTGCTGTTTTATTGATGATGGCTTTGTATTCTTCCAGCGTAAATGGTTTGTCACGGGGGTAAAATGTAAATTCATCGGTCATGGTGCGAGTAATGGTACCTGGATCATTTTGATGTTGTTGGGCATGAGCAGCAATGGCTTCAATTAAATCATAAACTTCGAGCATACGATCAGGTTTTTGCTCGGTTGAAGGTGTTGATTGTGTAGGTGCTATGGCGCTTAAATCGAGATGGCTAATAGGGTTGTCGGTGGTAAAATGTTGTACTAATTTATCTCGATAGGTTTTATTGGTTGCATTGTCTTCAATGAGAAAAACGGGCGGGGATGCGTTTGGATTAACTTGGTAATATAAGTCGTTATGGTGGACAATAGAATACCCATAGCCGTAATAGTGATCGAGGTCTTCTTTGCTCATTGTCATAGGGTCTATTGCCGATGCAACATGGCCTGTTATTTTCTGCAATTCATTCAAATGTTCCGCCATCAACCTACGGATACGTGAAAAGTCGCCATCGTCATAACTATTTCTTTTTTTCATGTCCAACCAGGACTGAATGGTATTGCGGACTTCGTTGGACAAGTTCAAGGCAGTGAGTTGTTTACTTTGTATGTCGTAGTACAGAAACTCTGAGTCGGTGAGTATATAGTGTGAAACGGTGAACGTTTTTATTTCCTGCTCGCTGGGTCTATCGGTGGTTTTTAATAACCCGCATTGGATTGACGACTTAAGCCTGTGAATCCGCTGTCCTCCACATCCTTGGATAAGAATATCTTTAATTTTAACAGGTTTATGGGTGGGCATTATTGACCAGCCGAGATTCTATTATACTTGTATTATAGTTAAAAATAAGCTCTATATGCGTTTTTAAGGTTTATTATTGAATTAAATGTGTTGTTTTAGGTCATCAAGGATTGGGTTTTGAGGTGGTTCCCATCAAATTATTGCTTGTTAAGCAAGAAGGCATTGTGGCGAACTTCGCAATGCACTCTAAATTTTTGCAAAAAAAAGCCAATACGCTTCATGAAATTACAATTTTCGAAATGGCGTTAAAGGATGAGATGATCCATCAAGAAGCACAAAACTGGTTAAGAAGTATATCTAAACCATAGGAAGCTTCCCTCACTTGGATCAATTATCCCCGTGAGGTGTACTATGTAAACTAGAGTGGATAAGTCCGCTGTGTTGGATCTGGTTTCTCCACTGCTGTGAGCGGCTTTTTCTTGTAATTGGTTCGCTGCCATTCTTGCGTTATTCCTATGGCAGACGCAAGTGTTTTGGAAGAGCTTTCTCCACCAGATCGTTTTTTTGTGTGCCAAGTACGCCGTGTTTGGCGGGGCTTGCCGTTATTGGTAGATATTGTGGGATTTTTAAGAGCGGGTTCTGTTCCCTCATTTTGCGAAACAGTATCTTCTGAATGGGGTCGTATTTTTGGTTTAAAACGGGCCATAGGTGTGAGGGAACTGTTGTATGTTTCTATTAATTGTTTGAACTGATGAACCGCGGAAGCGAGTACACGGGGCTCTGAATCACAATAGCGCTCGGCAAAGTTTTCTAACAGTGCGATGGGATCCTGAAGAAAAAGGTGCAACCCGTCGTTTTCACCCTGGTTTAGTTTTGCAATCGAACCACCATACAATTGATTATGCGAGCCATAAGTTTCAATGTTGCACTGGTGAATGTCTTGCACCAAAATGAGCAAATGCTTAACCAATTTCGTGAGTAAGGCTTCATTTTTACGAGATAAGGAATATTGAGATAGCCATTTTTGTTGTATTGATTGAAGTTCTAAGGTTAGTTCTTCAAGGTATTTTTTTAGGGTGTCTCGTATGTCTATGACTATGGTTTCGTCAGGGTAAAGGAAAAAAATATCATCAGGAACGTGCAGTTGTATGATTTGTTCAAGCAATGTCTGGAGTTTTGGTGTCATGCGAATCCTTAAAATTTGGCATTAAAATGCACTGAAAGATCTGTATTTTAATATATTATTTTAATATATTTTGCTGTGTTTATGAGAAAAACAATGATTTTTCTCATTTACTATTGCTTAAATAAAATGCACCCGCCACTATCCCTAACGCAACAACCCCTCTATTTTCCCAAACAGTCTGAAAAAATGATGGGGATTGTTTGACCTGCTTTTCAGGGGCAATCCCTTGGTTGTTTAAGAAAGGACATTTTTTATAGGCGGTCATTGAAATTCTATCCCTGGCCCGTGCCTTGTTGATGGGGGGCACATCAGCGATATACGTGTTGTCTTCAGCCAAATGGAGTTCTTGCACCAATTCTGGATATACTTGGCGAATGAGTGGTTGCAATCCGGCACAAATTCCTCGTGAATTTTCGGATGCTCCACTTGTCAACGGAGATTGTTGCAACAGTGCGCCCATTTTATTTAAATTTCGCAATGCTGTCCTCAATTGTTCTTGCTCATCTGTACTCAATTGTGCGAGCACGTCATGGGTGTGTGCACCTGGGTGTGCAAATCGAGTCACAAGCCTTGGAAGTTTATCTAAACCAACGGCTTTTCGAAACATGTCTAAAACCGGTTGACAATACTCAAATTGAGCACCAAGAATAAAGCGCCCATTTTCTGCTGGACATTCAATAATTGAATCAACAATTTCATCATAAAGTTGTTGTCCTGCTGCCTCTCCTAAAAGAGTTGTACAAAAACGCTTGAAAAAATTTTTATCGGTTTTGAGTACATTTGAGAGCAATTGTTCGAGGACAAGTTGTTCGGCAACCAGTGCTGCTGTTGATAAAATAACGGCGACAGAACTGCCTGTGTTAAACGAGGGTAAGGCCAATTTACCATTAACGGTGTAATCAATCTGATCAGAGTTATTAATGATGGGACTGTCGTCATACGCTCTAAAAATCGGTTGGCCCGCAGCATCACTCAGCCCAAATGCGTAGGCTATTGCTTTCAAATTGTTTAAACTGACCATGAATGGATTAGTGAACCTGAGCGGCAATTCAGAGCGTTTACTCTGTGGTTGACTAACACGCAATGGCTGCACCATTTCAGCTTGGAGTGCACCCACTAAAAAATCATCAATAATTTCCGGTTCATCTATGCATTTTTTATGCAATCTTTCGTATGCATTTAGCAACGCATTGTCCAATAATGCTCTGGGATCAAAATCATACCGTTGTAAAAAATCAAAAATTCCATACATTGCATTAAACGCTTGGTTTTGGGTAAACAATCCCAGACCAGAGCTATTTAGCAATCCACCCCCCTGTAGAATTTTTTGTTGAGTAGGTCTTTTTTCATAAAATCCGCCCTTGGCAATGGCGGTGACCCGGATGATGTCTTCGGTGATGGAGTGAGGCATGGTGTGACCTGATGACTGATGAACGATCCAGCCCAATGCGTTATAGGTATTCTCTGCAGGTACTTTTATGGCAAGTCCATTGCTTTCTTTGGTATAACTACCTTTATCATCAAGTTCAATTTGCAACTCTGATAGTTTAGCCAGTTCTGTGCCAAGGCCATGCCGATCTAAAACCACGCGATAATGTTCTTGATTGCTTTCAAGTTCTTTGGATATGGCAACGCGAGAATCATGACTGATGTGGGAAGGGCAGGTGACGTAGGCAAATCCTTGTTTTGCGAGTTCATATTGCAATCCACGTCCAACGCCCCATACGGGTGAATGAATAATATCCCATATTGCTTGCTCGCCATAAAGCCCCTCTTGGTTGACATGCACCAATGGTTGTGAGCGTTCATTAAGCAATTTACCCCGACCTAAATTGGCATGGCTGGCAAACTCATAAAGTTGTCCAATCGCTTTGGGATCATCAGGATTATCGGTGTCAAAAAATAAATTTGAATCATCCCCGCCTTTTGCTGGTTTTTCCACGGGGTTGTCCGCGTACGTTGGTTTTGAAATTTGTTGAAGCAATCCTGCGCGTTGCCCTTGACCAATATGAAAACGGATGATCATTGCGCCTAAATTACTAAAGCGATCACAAAGCGCTTGAAAAGGGGTAAATGTAGGATCACGATCGATGTAATGCCTGTCTTCAAAAGATGTTGGCGTGTATCGGGCTCCTCGGTAGGAGAGTGTATATCCTTCCCGAGCCAAACGTCTTGCTTTTTCAGGTGGTGTTTCTTGGGTCACGGATGCAATTTCATTTTTCATAACAACCTCTACAACGAGCGCGCATATATGGCGCAAAATTATACATCAAGTCAATTGAGCAATCAAATAATTGGGGGGAATAAAATTTTTAGGGTATAAGCCATCGTGGCCCATTTTTGCAACTAAAATCATGGCAAATTTAGCCTAAAAATGCCTGAAATTACCCTACACCCGATGAAGATTCAAATATTATTGATTACTTATAAAAAAATTTTGTTTATTCTTCCAAAGATTTTGTGTGAATTAAAAAAATAAATGTACCCTTTAAAAGGACGCCGTATGACGAATCAAAGCCGCATGCATTCAATTTATTTTGAAAAAGCCAATCGTCAACATCAAGACATTATATTTCAATGGCTAGCTGAACCGCACATGCAAGAATTTTGGGACAATAGCCAAGAACATAAAGACGATATTGTGGTTTTTATGAATGGGCGAGTTACTCCATCCAATTATTTCAATGGGATTTTTACCTATTGGGTGGGTTTGATCGATAACGAGCCTTTTTGTTTTATCCTAACGGCGGAAGTGAATAAAAATGATAAGCATCCGCCCATATGGCAAGCCAATATTTCGACAACAGGGGCAACGTACAGCATTGACTTTGGGATTGGTAACGCAACTTATCTGGGGAAAAAACTAGCTGCACCAACGCTCAAATTGTTTACCACATTTTTTCAAGAAAAAATAGAGCCTACTGTGGACACATTTTTTATTGATCCTGCTGAACATAATCCACGAGCAAAACATGTCTATGAAAACGCCGGTTTCAAAGAAATGGGTGGTTTTAAAATGGATATTGGTGTTTTCAAAGGAGAACAGA
>CAZGKX010000001.1:27438-55894 GCA_964525945.1 uncultured Legionellaceae bacterium | reverse complement strand
GCGATTATTTCAGATTCAAAAACTGTCCTACTAATTTCGATTCTGCCGTTCATATTTAACTCTTCTCTAATTTTACTGAATTATTTCTTTTTTAGAACCAGGGCTTCTGTCTCTTTTAATGGTAAAAAGCTATTGCCATCACCAAAAATTATTCCAGCGACTCTTGAAGACTCCCCAATCATTGCAAACATGTGGCCTTTTTATATATACGATATGGGGCGCTATTGTGGATTTGATCAGGGTTGGGAGGATCCAACTGATTTATCCTTCGTTGCTGATGACTTAACACACTATTTTCGTGATAAAACCAGAAAAGCATTGTTGATCACGGTCGGGAATGAACACGCGGGGTTTGTTTTGCTCAACAAGGTTAGCATACGCTCTGGTACGCAATGGAATATGGGCGAATTTTTTATTAGTGCGAAATTTCAAGGAAAAGGAATAGGGCAACGCGTTGCACACCAGATTTGGAAAGAGTACTCCGGTCTTTGGGAGGTTTCCATTATTCCGGCAAATAAGCGTGCTTTGTATTTTTGGCGTAGGGCTGTTTCAAATTTTACTAACGATCAGTACATAGAAGAGATTAAAACAATAGATTGCTGTGGCCATGATGCCTTGCGTTATATTTTGAGCTTTAATACGGTAAAACACGAGGTTTAAATGAGGCAGTGTCTGTAACGTTTTTTTGGAGTCTTCTAGCCTTCTATTTATAAAAAAATAACCGAGGAATGACTAGGTGTTTTAATTGCTCTGAAATAACCCAGTCAGCGCAATTTTTGTTTCATCCATAACATTCAGTAGTTGTGATAAAGTGGTTCTAGTTGCTTAGCGTGGCCTGCTTTTTTGTAACGTTCAAGGTATTGGCAGGCATAACGCACCGTCTCAACCATTAAACGTAGGGTAGACTTGTCATAAATCCTATGTTGTAGCATTATCTCTCTTAGCTTCGACCCAAGCCCATCATTGAGCATGAATTGTTAAGAGGAATAAATGAAACATTTTAAACATATTAAATGGGTGGTTTTAATCATCATCGTCATCAGTGTTTCCTTGAGTTTCTTTAATTAAGGCTTTGTAAACGTTGATTTCCGAGGACTCTGTTTCTATTTAAAGGGGTATTGAGTGAAAAAAACATCGCTAAAATCATTATTTGTGGATGACTTGCTTACTGCTCCTGGCGTTTTTGATGGGCTTTCAGCAAAGCTAGCAACCCAAGCTGGCTTTAAAGCAATTTATGCCAGCGGAGGAGCAATAGCCAGAAGCACGGGGAGACCGGATATAGGATTGCTGTCACTCACTGAAGTCGCACAACGAATGCATGAAATCGTTAATGCTACTCATTTACCTGTGATTGCTGACGCTGATACGGGTTTTGGCAATGAATTAAACACTGTACGAACAGTTCAAGAATTTGAGCGAGCTGGCGTTGCTGCAATACACCTTGAAGATCAAACTTTTCCTAAACGATGTGGACACTTGGCTGGAAAGACCTTGATCTCTAAAGAAGAGATGGGTATTAAAATTCGTTCGGCGATTAAAGCCCGCTCACAATCTGATTTTCTTATTATTGCTAGAACCGATGCAATCGCTGTGGAGAGCTTTTCTAAAGCCATTGAACGATCAAAATATTATTTAGATGCGGGAGCGGACATGATTTTTGTAGAAGCTCCAGAAACAGTAGAACAAATTGAAAAAATAGCAATCGCTATCACCCAGCCCAAAGTTATTAATATGTTTTATGGGGGGAAAACCCCTCTTGTATCCTCTGAAGAGTTAAAACAAATGGGTTATCACATCGTTATTATTCCATCGGATCTACAACGCGCGGCGATGAAAGCAATGCAGCAGACATTAAAGGCCATTCAAGCATATGGCAATAGTTCAACGGTTGCTGATACTCTTTTATCATTTAAAGATCGAGAAGAAGTGATAGAAACCGAGCAATTTTTTAAATTCGTGGCTACCCTCGACCCAATTTAAATTGTCGCTCACTGCTCTAAGGATGTTTCAAAAGCAAGTAGCCTTGATTACGGCGCGCTGCATCAAGGCTTCAAGCCCCTCATCGTGCTATCCTGGCTGCCAAAGCAACGCTGCCTATACCAGCATGCAAACCAATGGCTAGCGAGGCGGGATTAATAAATAAAGGGGATTTGTTAAAATATTGCGTGCTCATTTCTGCAAGTCGGGCTGCATCTTGAGTGTTGTCGGCGTGCACAATGCAATAGTCTTCCAGGCGAAGGTTTGATGTTTCAAGTTTTTGCTGTAATAGCTCAATGAGTTTATTAAGGCCTGCTGCTTTGGATAGAGACTTGGCGGCGATGACCCCTCGGCCATTCTGGTCAATGGACACGA
Organism: uncultured Legionellaceae bacterium; assembly: GCA_964525945.1. GTDB lineage: Bacteria > Pseudomonadota > Gammaproteobacteria > Legionellales > Legionellaceae > CAZGKX01. The sequence goes on along the minus strand of CAZGKX010000001.1, from coordinate 53,542 downwards.
TGGGTTTAACATTCGCCCAAGAAGCAATTTTCGCGGAGAACTTTTTCATTCTTCCGGAGCGAATCATGGAATCAAACTGGTCTACGAACACAAACATGAAGGTGTTTTGTATGGCCGATTCCATCTTTTTAATCATTTCATCAAAAGGAGTGGCCGCGGCAATTAATTCTCCGGCATAACGAAGCAATAATCCATGGGCGGCTGAGCTCGTTTTTGTATCCAATACTTTAATGTGATTATCCTTTTTACTGGCCTGTACAAAGGCATCATGCATACCACTCATGGCACTGGAAATTGATAAAATCAATACCTTATCGTACTGGGCTCGTAGCCTCACTAATTGCTGTTCCACTTTAGAGGGATGAGCACAAGATGTTTTGGGGTACGTCGGAAAATGCTTCAGTTGATTGTAAAAATTGCTAGGTTCAAAGCAGTACTTATCCAGAAAGTCGTGTTCACCGATATGGATGTTCAAGGCGATAGGATGAATTTGATAGTTATCAAATAATTCATCGGGTAAATCAGCGCTGGAGTCGGTCACTAAAGCGATAGAGTGCTTTCTTGCAAATTGTGTTTGATACTGTCGGTGCATATCATCCACTTTAGGGTATTTTATTGTGCCTAGTTGGTATAAATTACTGAATAAATCCTGGGGGCTGTTAGTATGGATATGAATTTTACATAATTCTTTTGTGCCTACAATTGCGGCACAATCACCCTGTTGATTTAATTGCGCAAGCAGTTCCTGTTGGTCCATTGACGCGTTTTTAAGTATGGCTTCCGTGCAATAACGAAACGTGGGTGGCTCCTGGTAGGTGTGCTCGTGTGTTTGAAATTCTGGCAGACTCTGAAAAGTACGTGATTTACTCGAAAGACCATGTTCTAAAAAGGCTGAAAACCCTTCGATAAAATAATAAAAACCCAAGGCCCCCGCGTCCACCACTTGAGCATCTTGGAGTATTTTAAGATTCGATTTGGTATTTTCTACCGCATGCTTCAATAAAGGGGTAATTTTCATCATCGTTTTGGCAATGGATTGATCGCCACCGATGCTCGCATTGGCAAGTTCTGCGAGCTTTTTTATAACGGTAATGATCGTGCCTTCAATAGGGGTTGATAAAATCGAATCAATTTTATTGCCTATTTTTCCAAGGGCAAAACAAAAATCCTTGAGGTTTAGAATATTTGAGGAAGGAAGGTGTTGGGCCAACGTGACAAAAAAATAAGTCAAAAGAGTACCGGAGTTGCCACGAGAGCCAATAATGGCATTTTCCGCTATCGATTCGCAGGTCATTTTTAAGTTCTCTTTGACTTCAGAAAACTCAATAATAGAGGAGCAAACAGCCGCCATATTATCCCCGGTGTCGCCATCTGCTACAGGAAATACATTGATCCGATTGAGTTCTTGTTGTTGATCAATCAGCCGGTAACAACCATTGATTATGGCTGCGTGAACCACAGAGCTATTTAATTCATTGAAGACCATACCCCACATATTCCTTTTTAAACGCTTAAAGCAAAGAGCATTCCTTTCATTTTAGGCTTTTTCGCTTCCAAGGTAAAAGAATTTATGATGTGGTATTTAATATTATTGCAAGTTGTGCGATTGTCTTGTTGATGAGCAAGAGCAGTTCAGTGCAAAAACATTATCGCAGCATAGTGATCGGATGTGGAATAGCGCCTGCAATGCCTGGGCAGGAACGTTTAGGAACCGTTTTGATATCATGGTTGAAGCTAAAAATAAAAATTTAGTGAGTATTCCATTTGAAGCAGCAACGCAGCATTTGATAGGCTGATTTCAATTTTCAATTTTCAATGGCTTGGCCTTGTAGTATACAGGTCTTGTAACCTTTCTTGGTACGTTGGCTACATTCATTTGATTCTGGGTAACGTGGGTCTGTGTGTATTTTTACCTCACGGCCTTATTTTCTGAATTTCGACAATATTTTTTTCAATCGCCTCACAAATATCATTTAAGGGTAAATGACTTAATCGGTCTTCTGAAAAAGGATTTTGCAGTTCGATGCCAATTTGATCCAAGGCAAACAAAGCATAGGCCACTATCCCTGTAATGGCTGGGCTAATCCAAAGAGAAATGTTAACCAAAGCAAATGGAAGCACCAATAAAAATGAAAAAATAAACCGTCTTGATTTAATTGCCATGACAAAAGGCATGGGTGTTTTTAGAATTCGTTCGCAGGCTCCTTGGCCGTCAAGGATAAGAGCGCGTTTTTCTTCTGCCTGTAGAAATGAAAAAGAATCAAGCTCGTTGCTCAAACGGGCTTTGTTCAGCTCATGGGCGATAATTGACGACAAGGCATTTGGTTTGTGTTGGGATTGCTCTAAAATGGCCAAAAGTGGGGCATCAACCAAATGCTTTATCTCATCAATGGAAGCATCTTCTCGTAAATTATTTTTCATTAGATAAGGCAGCGCTGCAATGTAGTTTGTTAATTTAATGGTCCAATTCGTACTCTTAGTCGTGGGGTAATTTGAGGCAATAATGGCCAGGTTCCTGCTTTGGTTGACCACATTCCCCCAGATTTTTCTTGCTTCCCACCAGCGGTCGTAACCCGCATTCACTCTAAAAACCAAGATCAATCCCATCATCAAGCCAGCATACTCGAAGGGTCCCATGGGTAAAGCTATTGATGGTACAAAATAGTTAACGCATGAGATCAAAGAAGAATAACCAATCATAAAAAGAACTTTTTTAAACACTTTCGGTGTCACGGAGCCATTAATTGCAAGCGCATTTTTTAAAAATCCGGCGTACTCATGCCGGTTGACCCATTTTTTTTTATCGTTCATATTTTTTACACATCCATCAACCCATTCATGCATTATATAACGATATTCATTTTTATGGTGTTATTTTAAACCCCACAAGAGCTTTGTTTTTTCTTCTTTTGGCAAAAGTGAAACTTTTGTTTTAAGATTCTAAAAAGGGGGTGGTGCTTAAAAATGAAAACCTTGCTTATGCTGCGCTGCATTAAAACTATACTCGCCTCAAAATATCATATAGAGATACACAATGATTTCTGTCCTATCATTAAGCAATTATCGTTCCATATTGGACTTAAAAATGCCATTAAGCCAGCTTAATGTCATTACAGGCCCTAATGGGAGTGGTAAGTCCAAAGCCATGCTCAATGGAGAAACGGCGATTCAAGGTGGTTTGCGCAGTAAAGCGATGCGCATGAAATTGGGTTTTGCCACTCATGAATTAAGTTATGCTATTACACTGGGGTTGCCTAAACCGTCTCAGTCAGCACTTGTTACCTTCCTTGGCGAAACTGATTTTGCATGCATCTGAAAAAACCCAAGTTTGGGTGGTTTCTCACGCACAAACCCTCATTGCTTTATTAGAACAGCATCCGAATTGCAATACAGTTCGTCTCGAGAAACAGTTGGGAAAAACAGGTATTCAGGGGCAGACAATGTTAGAAATGCCTCCCTGGCATTGGCCAAGTTGAATCATTTGTTTCAGTGGTATGAATTATCTGTACTCTATACGCTATGCCCTCGGTCCATCATTTGTGTGTTTTATTAAGCAAAATGAATTATAATTCCCACCAAGACATTATTTGTAGTATTTTATTTATGCGATTAGAATATTTTTATTTGATTATCGGGTTATTTGTAGGGTTTGTGCTGGGTTATTCAGCTTTTGCATTAATGCTCTTCATTGTCTGTATCATTGCTTTTTTTTGTCTTAAACATTTTGCTGTGATTGATTCAAAATTTAAACATGTCCTAAAGAAAATTTCTTCGAATAAAAAAGAAATTTATATTGAAAAAGAAGCGTTACAAAATATGGATGCTTATTGCCAATGGGCTCAAATAAAATCCATGGATGATTTTATCGAGCATGCTGCATTGACTGTATTTGCCAAAGATAAAGAATGGCGAGCTTATCAAAAAAGAAATTTGTAAAAATATTTGTTCAATAGGTTGATATTTTTTCTTTGTTTTAATCCAGGGGGTTGAGATGAGTGCATTCATGCGAACAGTTATTGTCCACCATGATTGACTTATTATTGGCCATTTGTTACTATTTGTGAACTAAAATAATTTGGCATCCGAGATGAAGAACAAAATTGAAATAACCATTGCTCAGGCACTTTTGCTTTTAATCGCACACGAAGACAATACCGTCCTTTGTGAGCGATTAAAGCGTTTGTTTTTCTTAGGGGCACAAACGGATACAGAAAGGGATGAGATTAAAGCGTTATGTCAACAACCTCTTATTCAAGACAGCTACACAGTGTCGTTTCCTCCTGCACCAGGACAACCGGCATATGAAGCACAACGTCTTCGTCATTATCATTTGATCAACAAGGATGCCGTGAGGCGTTATTTTGAAACAAGCTTGGCTTATGAAACGCTTCATGCTAATCCCATGAAAGAACTCAGTGTGAAGCAATTGCAAACACACGTTGCCAAATTGGAATCCATGTTACTAAAAAACATAGGCTACAAAAGGAACTTATATACAACACAGGAACAAACAACCTTGCCTGAGACATTTTTGGAAGTGGCCCAGAATATATTAAAAGGTGATTTTACCCATGTGAGAGAACCTGTCACGCCCGCCGAAAATTTTTGCAGAGAATACGAAGAAACGTTACGTCAATTAGCGTCAGAAAAGCCATATGCTGGGTTCGATGCTGAGCAACGACTTAAAATGTCACTTTTATTTAGGGCGTCTTTTTATTGTGTAAATTTGTTAAGAAATATACCCAATCCTCCGCTCACCAGGCCTGTTGATGTGTACAGAACGGGTTTTTATCATCAAAACAACAGGGGCATTGTTTCAAAGGAAAATGCAGTCGAATCGTCCAGTTTTGGTCTTATGTTGAGCTATATGTGGCTGCCTGAAGAAGATCCAGGACGAAGTGCAACCTTATTCTCTACCTTACGTGTGGCTGATAGAAACACCTTTGATCCCGATGCAGAATGGGTTAAAGATAATTTTTCCCATTTTGTTCACCCTTTTTCTTGTTCTATTTCAGGTACTTTGCTGATGTTGTTTAAAATTTTTATACAACTGCAATCGGACCGAAATTTAGTGTTCAATACTTATGACAAATTTCACTGTTTTTTAAAATCGTTTATACCCTTATTGTTATTTAATAGCGGCGGTCATACGTTTCATGAATTTATGTATCCATTAAGACTACCAAAAATTCGTCAGGCCTTTTCATTTATTGAGGGTTTTGAACGTCTAAATAATGAAACAGTCTTCATGTTACAAAATGAAAAGCCATTTGATCAGGCCATTGACAAAGCAATTTTATATAATCAACAATATTTAAAAAGGAAAGCACTGCATCAAAATATGTTGGAGGATGCAAAACCCCTGAAGCAGAAAATGCCACCGATAGAAACATGTGGAATTCAATTAGGCAGGCCGGTCTCTTTTTTCAATCCCCAGACACCCTTGATTGCATTCGATGTGGAGCCAATAAATGACAATACTCTAAACGCCTAAAAAAGGCTTGATGCGATTGCAAACGCCTTCGTTATTTGAAGAGACAAGCCGCTTCTGAACAGGCGAAATTAGGGCGATATATCAATCAGTATCAAATAATACCTTTGATGTTCCGCTCTTAACAAGGCAAGGCTATTTTTATTTTTTAATGAATAAAATTGAATGTTGATTTTCTTCATTAGTGTCCTCATCCAAAAGAGAGTCGTCCATGAGTTGTTCCTCCTCTATGGTTTCTATGTCGTTGTCATCATCAAATGAATCCAGCGAGGTCAAATCAGAGGCCGGTGTTGTATTTCCGCTAAGTCCGGTAAGAATACTTAATGTGCCGTGATTTAAGCTTTCAGGGGCAATGCATTTCATTTCATTCAAATGGCTATCATTTTTATCGTTGTATTTAATGTTGTTCCAGGTTTCTGCGGCGTCAAGGTAATCAAGAAGGCTGTGATAGGTGGCTTTGGTCTTATTATCCAAAGGCTCCGTGTCCAAAATTGTTTTTACAGTTTCGGCAATGGTTTTTATCAAATGAATACTGACTGATTCATGCGAATAAGCGGTCAAAATAAAGCGTAATGCGGCTTTGTCCGCAATCGATAAATGGATTGCGTTATCAATGGTGTCAAATAATTCCATTTTTGCATGCTGTTTCATGTGCATGGATCGTTTAATCACAATAAATTCAAATTTCTTTACAAATTGGTTGAGTTGATGCTCCCAAGGAAGGTCTTTATCTAACTCAATGGCCGATTTAGCCTCTCTGTTTATGTCGTCTAAAAAAGCATACAACGCTTTTTTTTGTTGTTCGACAGGGAGGTTGGCCAGTTGTTCACGTAATTTTTGAATTTGTGCTTTGGCAATTTCTCCAACATCCGTTTGAGCCCATAATAGCAAAAATCTGCTCCGTAATTTGGGGGATGCTAATAAATAGGAAATGTAATCTTTACCAAATTGCCCTGAACGAACATAGGCTTGAGAAGTTTGTGTCGGATAAAAATCCGACTCTTCATCCCGTTTTTTGGTGAACCGTTCTCGAGCTCCAAAATCGACACGTACAATACGCACCACTTTTTTATTCGAGTTTTGGCCTTGAGTGATGGCCATAAATTGACCTAAATGAACGCTCTCATCCCCTAGCGCTGTGCTTGCATATAAGGCCACTGCTAAATCATCAAGAGCAATAGGGCTTAAGTTTTCAATAAAATTTATTATTTTTTTTCGGTGACGAAACTCATAACTCACAAGCGTTTTTGCAGCCCGTTTCCGACCATACACACAAGTATCGAATGGTTCAATTGACGTGTTTTGATAACCTTGCACCATGGGTTGTATGGTAATCAAATGATCATTCATACAGCCGATTTCAGCACAGCGAATGCTGTCTTGGTGCAAAAAGGGCAAAAAATCATTCGTGGCACTTGCTTCAGCCAAACAGACACCGCTGTTGTCTTGTTTAATCAAGTAAATTTGTTCGTTTTTGCTACTACGATAAAATCCTGCAAATCCGGATTGGCCACGTCCTGTCAATGGTTTGTACAGTGTCCATATTTCGCCTGCGGGGGTGGTTAATATTTTTTTATCTTCGGACAGTTGATACGTAATATTCCCCTTTATTTTGAAATTGCATCACATAATTTATGTTTATTAATAGTTCATTATGGCATTAAAATCAAACAAAAGTTCCAATGTTGTTCTTCTTGGAAAGAATAACGAGAAATGTTAAATGAGGAGCTAAAGCGAGGCGCATATTCTTAATTGATAAATATTTTTTTTTTTAATAGCATGAATTTTAGGGGTAATTCTTAAACTCACGGAAACGTTATGAAACAAACCAATAAAAATTATATTAGAAAAACAGCGATTGAATCCGTGAGAAGTTTATTGAAAAATCTGCCAGAACATCATGCGCATCCACTTGACGCTATACGTATGATAGATAGGAGCATTGGGGGATTATTAGCGCATAAAGAAAGCCCAGCTTACAAGGGTTACCGTGAGCATGCCAGTTTAATATTCCCTTCTGGATTGGAAGCAACAAGCCCCGGCAAAGACATTATTTTAATATTAAACAGTAAAATGATAAAGATAAACCAACATGGGACAGAACATAACATCGCCATTCCTTCTTCTCTTAAAAATCCCGAAAAAGGAGTGGCGCAGATTATCGGGCAACATTTCGCTCGAACTCTTTTTACCGTGCGTGCACAAATATTAGAGCAAATCATAAACACTCAACCGAATGGTGAATTGTGGCAACCAAATGCTACAGCGAACATGGATGCTCTGCATGTTCTTAAAAATTATACCCCTTATCCGAGTATTTTTGACCCCAAAAAGCAGATTGGGCCCTCCTGGAAAGAACAATTATTACCATGTATTTTTGGTCGTTAATTGAAAAAAAATGTGAAACAACATTTTATTCCTCACCACATCAAAAACCGAGATTTTAATATGGTTAACTTTGTTTGACCTGCCTTTGGCGAATTAAAAACAGCAGATATGTACGATATTTTATCATTACGTCAGATAGATATGCGACGCCATCCCATTGTATGTATTTAAACCAAGCAAATCTTGATGATGTATCTACCTTGGATTTTTGGAATATAAATTACATATCGACCATTTGTTTGTCGTAAAGATCATATACTACACTATAAGTATGGTGTGTGACATGGTTTTGTATGCCAAGCAATATAGAAAAACAAAGTGTCTTAGAGTATTTCAATACACTTGAAGATGAAGTCGACCCGTTAAGAGTCCTTGAATTGATCCAACTTGCTCAAACCAAAAATGCTGAAGCGCAATACATGTTAAGTCGCTATTTGCGAGTGGAAGGGGATCCCAATTATTTTCAATGGCTGCAAAGTGCATCAGAGCTCGGTGACGAGACGGCGACGTTTGGGGTTATCGAGGAGTATATGGATCAACCGATCCCAGATGTTAAAAAAGCCGCTGAATATCTTTATAAATTACTCTCGTCAAACAATATAAAAACATTAAATAAAGTATTTGAGTATTTAAAAATTCCTCATTTAAAATCAGAAGTGAATAAAATTAGACAAATACGCTCCATGAACGCCACTCAGCAGTTAAGTTCTATCAAACAAGACATGAACAATTTTTTAGAGACAAACAATGATTTCGATCTATTTCTTAAAACTTTATCAAAAAAGAACAAGATGTTGCTCATTGAAGCCTTGATCAAGAACGATATCAACCGTTTTTCGGAATTATTAATGAAAATGGGGGGAACTAAATACAACGATAAATTGAATAATTTAAAATCCTTGTGGATCACAGAATCCAAAATACCCCATAGTTTGGACAAGACATCAACGATGATTTTAAAATCAATCATACGAAATTATTTTGATTTAAATGACAACAGCAAAACGAAATCGAATGAACTATCGGTATTATTTCAGCAGATTCCTGAAAAAATATTGTCTGTTTTTGATAAAAAAGAGGTGGCTTCCGATCTTAATATATTAATTTCCCATTTTGAATACCGAGTTTCTTTGGTACCTTTACAGGACAATGAGTTTAAAAAAGAGATTACCGTACAAGAATTGTCTACCGCAGTTAAGCATGCTTCTTTTGATCGATCGGATGCGATTATTTTGTCTTTAGCGTTTTTAAAAACCACGGCATTGCAACAGAATGATAGTATGAATGAGGAATTTTTAACCTACATTAGAAAAAACTATTTAGAGACCAACTATGAAGAGTGTGCCGACGAATTATTGTTTTTATCAGAAGAGATCATCAATAACGAAGAAGATAATTTGGTCGCCCAGTTGGTTCCTAAAGCAAAAGAAGTTGTGCTTGAAAAAAATAATTCCCGCAGGTTTTTTGAAAATAAATTGGCCCAATTTTATCTTGGAAATGAGCTTGATGTGAATAGTATTAATAGGATTACAGCACAGTATTTGGGAAAGTCGGCCCAAACGGTTCATGAGGCTCAAGGCCTATTAACAGAGATGTCAGAGCTTGATAATGCTGAACTTTACAAGCGTTATTCGTCACATGCCAAGATAGACCCGTTTCTACAAAACAGAGGCACTCAATATAAAGCAGCTTATGATAAAAATCATGAAAATGATTTAGCTAAAGGCGAGAATGCTTATTCGAGAAATGTCGGGGTGATGAAATCATCAGCACCTAATTTTTACGACGAAATATCCGAAGAAAGCATGGCCAATAGAGTTGTTGACACTAGAGAAATTATTTATTCGGGCTATTCTCAGCAGAATTTTCGGAGTCCTTTAGCAGGCTCAGCCTCTGGGCATGCAATTTTCATCGCTATGCTTTTAGATGATTATGCATCGTCTCATAAAGATGATCCCAACGTGGCAAAAGATGTTAACAATTTTATAAAAGGATTCATTGCCACGTATATTTCACAAGGATTTCACAGTTATAAAGAGATAAAAGATATCTTTGATGAAAAAGAAATCGTGGATATGTTTGCTGCACATGGTATTGTTTTGGATCTCAATTTCTCCGATGAAACCGTTGATAAAGCGTTAGAAGCCACCGCAGAATATTCATCGATGTTAATGAAGCGAACAGCCGTTCAGTCTGACTTAACGCAGACCATGAAAGGTAAATTGACTGATTTGAAACGTGAACATGCGTCTCAAAATGTGCAAGCTCCCCCCAGCTCCCTCAAGTTTAAACCTGGCCTTTAGGCAAGCCTGCGTGACTAATTAACTAGCCTATAGCCTCAGTTATTTAAGAGGCCAGACATGAACAAAGAAACTAAAGTCAGTTAAAGAATTATTTAAACATTGACATGGCGAGGGTCGAGATAAATTACTCTAATTATAAAAATCTTTCCACATTGGTGCGAAAGGTAGGATTTAGGCCATATTCCTTTTGAATAAATTCAAGTTGCTCTATTTTTGGGATTAATTCTTGTCTTATGAAGAAAACTTGAAATCCAAATTGGATGGACTATATATAGTATATAAAGACTTGTAATGGAGATTTATATGCCGTTAGACAAATCTATTGAGAGAGTACAAAATGCTTGTTCATTATATAGTAAAGTTGCACAAACTGTCAATGAAGAAACATTGACTTATGTATTTAATGTGCTGTTGTATATTAATGCTAACATGGCTACCTATAAAAAAAATGAATCGTATACATTTGACGAAGAATTTAGTTTGTTGGTTGATAGCCTTGAAAGACTAAGTGCATTTTCTGCCCCCGGTGATGCTGCTAACTCTGTCATCGAAAGCATTCAAAGTAATTTAATATCAAACTTAATTATTACGCATGATTTGCTACTAGAGCGAAACCCAGGTAGTGCTGATTTAACGAAGATTATGAGTTTGGTAGAAACGTTACCTGATTTAGTATTGAGCAACGTCTATATATTGCCAACGAGCAATACCGCAAATTATCTAATTGAAAATGGCAAAACCTTAGGTTCCGTACCTGTTTTAGACTGGAAATTGGAAAAAAAGCGGATCTTAGACCTCGCCTCAAATAATTACTGGCTGAAAAGGCAAATCACTGACATAGACTCTGCCCTCCAAATTGATAATTCTACATCCGATGAAAAACTCGCAAAAAGCTTCGAATCTTTACTCAAGGTGTATTTTGAAAAAAAATCGTTGGGATTGAAAGATGAAGATATTCCTAATCTTATTTCACAACTTGCAGAGGACTACGAAGATAAAGAAAAATTCGTCCGAATTTTTCTAAATAACTACGCGGAATTGTATAAGAAACAATCGCGAAAATCAGATGAAGTAAATGCTATGCTTATCGGTGTTACTGTTTTCCTTCCAATGCTTGATAAGCTGTTGCCGCCTGGTCAATTTTCTGTTTTATTAGAACAACAAGTGCAGTCGGAAACAAGGTTTTTATATGATAAGTCAGCTGCTGAACATGATGAAGCGATGGCTATCTATGAGTCTTGCATGTCTTTTTACACCAATCTCTCCTCAAAAAAATATAATTTCGACAATATGGATCAAGGCTTGATGCGGGGGTTACATCTGCCAGTATTATTGGATAGCAATAGGCTTTTGTTTCCTCATTTACAAATTGCCGGCAGAAATACAGTTGATTCGATTGAATTAATAACACCTTCCTCTATTTTAAATAAATTACCCCCAATCGTGCAAACCGAGCTGGCTGATGCTTTTAAAATAAACCCGGAATTACAACGAGAATTTGAGAAATTTATTAAATTGTTTGAAGAAGTTAATTCTAAAGCCGATCTTCATCAACAAAGACATCTGGGTTTGTTCTTCTTTGAAAACCAAGCAGCTATTATGCAGTTAGTTAACATTATGGGTATTGAGGGAATTCGCTATCTTAGAAGCCACATTGCAGTAACTGTATTGAACTTAGAAAGGACTTTATTATCACTTCCTAAACTACCTAATGACTTACAAGACCGTTTGCATGACTATTGTGAGCAACAGCATATTTCCAATAAAAATCCTGAGGACTTAAAAGCGGTAATAACCTGCATGATTATTTTAGATTTATTGAAAAGTGTGGGTGATGAAGATGCCGCTTTTGAACCCCCAACTATTTCTTTTGAACTATCACCAAGAGAAAATGTGTTAGAGTTAGCTAGAAAATTACTCGGTAAAGTATTTCAGGGAATTCAAGTCAACCTAGATGAAGAACAAATCACTGCTATTTTTCAACGGATACCTGCCTCAAAACTAGTTCAGTTGGTTGCTGCCACCAAAAAAATGTCTTACGATGTGTATCGTGAAGTCTACTTAAATTTATTGAAACTTGATTTAACCGGCGGGAATGTCGAGGAGTTTTTGCACAATCCAGCGCAGGACAATGAGACAGGTAAGCGCTTAGCTTACCATAATGCGCTTATTAGAGAACACTTAACAAGCGCGGAGATTAACCCAGAAAATGCAATAAATTATCAACGAAAACTTTACTTTTCGGCGTCACTCAAGGATAACTCTGCCACGTTGAGTCAGGATGAATTATATCTCGTCCTGTTGAGCTACGTTAATGAATTAAAAAATGAAGTGAATCAATTGGTTTTAAAAAATCCCTCGCCTGAACTGACCAGATTAAAATTACAAATCGATATCATCCAGTCTAATTATGCTAAATCAAATGAAATTACCAAAGGGATTAAAAGTGCTTTTGGGGAGATAAATACCCTTTTGATTGGATTGTCCAACAATAGTACTCAATTTACAGATAAATTTAATGAGTTTTCTCAACACACTAGAGATCAGTATCAATTAATTAAAAATTTCAAAACCACAGTTAAGAAAGATATCTATCACTTTCATGTTGAACAATGGAGCAAGGCTAAAATAGACACTTTCTTTTTGGGTGATGAGGTTGGGTGTTGTCTAGCTACTACAAATTCTCAGTTTCAGGCTATGGTTCAGAGACGCATGGATGATGCTATGTTATTCCATGTGGCTGTGGATGAGACAACAGGTCGCCCTGCCGCCTTAATTTGGCTTTATTTAGCGGAAACATCCGAACATGAAATTGTTTTAATGGCTAACTTTTTTGAAGTCAATTCAAAATACGCAGCTGACGAAACACTAAGAATAGCGTTGCTAAACGGATTGCTTCAATTTACACACCAATATTGCCAAGATAACCCCAAAATAGCGAATTTTTATATGAACCAATTAAACTATGGTTGGAATAAAAATGATTTAGACCGTTATAAGGTGGATGAAGTTAGGCTCTCTGATAAATTAGGTGGTCCTTTTATACCTGAGATGCCTATCCAACAGGCCAAGCAATTTCATGATCAACTGTCTCAGGACCCTAGTTTGAGCGAACAAGTGAAGGATCATACCCAAGAAAAATACTACCTGGTATCTTTAAGACAAAATAAGTTTCATAAATTTGATCCCGCATTGTTGGATCTAAGAAATATAACCATCACTGAAAGTTCAACACTAAACTCTCAAGCCTCAGCGGTCTGTAGGGTGGGTATTTTTAGTACACACGAGAAAATAATAGACAAAAAACCTGAATCTTCAAGCGCTCCAAGGTATGGCAATGGCAATACCGCTTCGTAAATAAGATACAGCTCGGCGATCAAATTTAGCCTATAAATTTTTCCTTCCAGATTTGTTTGCCATCCATCAATGTTTGTATAGGAGTGCGTCCACAGCACTTACTGCATGCGCGCCTTAAACATTAAAATTTGTTATCAGCTTCTTCTGTGCTCCGAAATTTTCTATCCAACTTAATGTGTTTTTTGGTTTTTCAAAATATCCCGAATTTCGGTGAGTATTGCTATGTCTGGTGGAACAGGGGATTTTTCTTCAACAGCCGGGCTAAGCATTTTTATCAGAGCTGTAAATGGTTTAACGATGGCATAATAAACAACAACGGCTTTAATTAAAAACGCAATAAGAGCATTGATGAAATTACCAATACCAATCGCACCAATTTTCAAAGACGAAAAATCAGGTTGACCGACTATCATCCCAATGATAGGGGTGATAATGTCTTTCGTCATTGAATCAACAATACCACCGAATGCTGCGCCGATAATGACCGCGACTGCCAGATCAACCACATTTCCTCGCATGATGAAATTTTTAAAACCTGCCATATTGCCTCCATTCTCGTACCGCGACTTGTCCACGACATTCAAACAATCGTTATCCGCGGTAAATACCTTTGTGTCCATCTAATCACAATGAATTTACCTGGCCCATTTTTAAAACTTTTTCACGTGCTTATTTTTATGTTCCCAGACACGTTTGATGAAGTCAACTACCGCCTCAAAGTTGTTATTACAATACTGAGAGCAAGCTAAGGGAGGGCTAGGGTGAATAACACGATTCAACAGTGAAGAATAAATTTTCAAGTTCCTGCCAACCACTTGTTGTTGATCACCAACAATTCGTTCAAATAATTATCATCAATCATTGTTAAATGCTTAAAATTAGATATGATGTACCCATGGTTTTTTTTTATTGTAATTTCTTTATGATATCAAATCTTGATTCACAGTCGAAATATAAAACCAGCAAAACTTCACTAGGAGCAGGAGCTTATGGCGTTGTTTACGACGGTGTAGATAGCAGTTCCGGCAAGAGAGTGGCTATAAAAAAAATAAAAGAATTTAGCAATGACGCTGTTTCCGCCCAGCGGTTATTAAGAGAAATCTCCATCTTGCGTTTGGTCAAGGGACATCCAAAAATCGTTTCTTTAGAACACATAACTGCTTCAGAGGATGCAGTGGATTTGATCTTCGAACGTTGTGATACGACTTTAGATTTTGTTATCCGCTCTCGCCAGCCACTTACCCTCGATCATTTACGCTTTTTTTTATATCAAATTTTTTATGGAACCCATTCGCTCCATTCGGCAAACCTGGTTCATCGTGATTTGAAACCTGCTAATATTTTGGTCAATGCTAATTGTGATGTAAAAATTTGCGATTTTGGACTGGCTCGAGCAATGCAGGACACGAGTCCTTCCAATGGCGGTCCTCCTCAACTCTTTCGCCAACTCACTGATTATGTTGTCACGAGTTGGTATCGTTGCCCTGAATTGATTCTCGGCCAGTACAGAGGCGGGGAAGCTCCTGCTGATATGTGGAGCATTGGGTGTATATTGGCAGAGTTACTGTTAGGCGAAGCGCCTTTCGCTGCAAAGCACCCTAACGGGATATTACAGTTAATTCTTCATTTGATAGGGACTCCCAAACAAGCTGATTGTGAATGGCTTGATGACAAAGCACGTCGTGACTTAAGCACATATCCAAAGTGGCCTCGCCAAGATTTTAAACTAAAATTTCCTGGCGCAGACGTTTCTGCACTTGATTTATTGGCGCGGCTGCTTGAGTTCAATCCCGCTAAACGCATTACAGCAGAGCAAGCCATGCAGCATCCTTTTGTCAACGCATACTACAACAGTCAAGATCTTTTAACGACGTTTCCCTTAGTGTCCACCTCTGCTGTAGATAAAAGTTCGTGGGACGATTACATGGCATTCGAAATCGAATTGGATCGCCCGTGTCTCCGTAAATCAATGCGTGAAATCAAGCGATGGACGTGTGAACTTATTCAAAAAGAGGCTGCAAGATATACTCCTGCATTACCTACACTCCCTGTTACCTCTTCGGTCAATACCTTCAGTTCTTTTTTCCAGGGTTCAGATGTAGCTTCCGACATACAATCTGGTATCTCGAATGAGGTGGTTCAGTCGTCTGAAACAAGCGAACCATTTCTTCCTAGCGATGTCGAGCAGAGCGAAGCAAATCAATTCAAGGGGCCAATATAAACGGCAATCAATCCACACGAATATTCAAAAACTGCCAAGGGTCATTCAAATCCAACGGTTCGGGGAACAGCAAAGCCCTGTTTTGAAGGGGAGTCCATTCTGTGTAATACCCTGCAACTTGACCAAGATAAGGTTGAGCAATATTGAGAATGTATTGAAAGTCAATGTCTTCTGCCTCTAAAAGACCTTGATCGGGGTGTTCGATGGCCCAAACCATTGCCGCAATAACACCCGAGGCAACCTGTAAGCTGGTTGCATTATTGTAAGGTGCTATTGTTCGTGCGTCATGAATAGAAAGATACGAGCCAAACCAATAAGCGCCTTTTTTATTGCCCATCAGCAGAACGCCTAATTCGTCGGCGCCATCCACAATATCGTCAACAATTAATCGATTTTGCCCTTGTTGATACCATTCAGTCGATTTAAATTCAGCCAGTGAGCGAACCGCATCGGGACAAGGTTCATACGCGTAGTGAACCGTGGGTCGGTATGCCACATGACTTTCCTTTTTCAGCGTTAAATAATCCGCAATGGCGATGGATTCAGCGTGCGTTATCAAATAGCCATGAAACGCGCCGTGGCTGGGTGTCCATGTGCGCACTCGCGTGCTCCCGCCTGGTTGATTGAGAAAAATAGCGCACTGAGAACCTTGGTCGTGGTGTGAAGCATCGTTGGGCCAATGACGTTCATGCGTTCCCCAACCCAATTCAGCAGGTTGTGACGCTTCACCCAAAAACCCATCCACAGACCAGGAGTTTACTGATTCACTTATTTTTTTAGGGCAAAGGGTGATTTGTGAGTCGCGTTCGGCAACATGAATTGTTTTTATTGCAAGTGCATTTGCCAACGAAGCCCATTCCATTGCGGTATTGGGTGTGTTGATAACCATTTCATTATCGTATGCCAGGTTCATTAAAGCTTGTTTAAGGAAATGCGAAACAAGCCCCGGGTTTGCACCATGTGTAATAATAGCTGTAGGATTTTTTTTGTCCGATTTTAATGTCAACAACGATTCACGCAAATGATAGTTGGTGCGAAAAGACGGCGGCAATTCGCAATCGAGATAGCCTTTTGGCCACGATTCAATGGCTGTGTCAAGGTACAATGCTCCGAATTGCCGGCACAATTCAATGAGGTCAAAGCTTGAAATATTGACGGATAAATTCAATAAAAAATTGCCTTGAGCAAGTTTTTCACCAATGGTTTGGGAGTAATTGCTCTGCGTAATGTATTTCAGTTCAAAAAGGATGCCGTACGCTTGGGCAATGGATTTGCCCGACGCATCGTTTGCGATGATTGTAATTTGCGATGGATTAATCGCCAGTTGTTGAAAAATTAAGGGTAAAACAGCTCGTCCTATGCTGCCAAAACCCAAAATAATCAAACGGTTGTGAAATGCGTGTTTTTGAATCATTTGCACGAAAAACTCCTATCATTTGATGCGCGCTAAGGTTAGCACTTTCATTACGCCTATCCAATGCTTATTGATGATTATGCGCAGTTTCGTTATCATAATTTTTTATTCTCTTTTTCACCTTGGAGCAAAGAGTGGTCCACCTCGAACCGCATACACTAGCCGCACAGGATACATATGTTGTTGATGAAATAAAAAAAACATGGCTCCCACCTTTGCTGCATCGGCTTGATGGTGTAGATATTGGATTGGATCCGGGTGATGGCGCTGATGGAGGGGGATCGTTAACGGATTTTTCTTAATATGACCATCTTTTATGGTCAACAAAGCCATAACCAAATCACCGCAAAAGAAAATGTTATTGCTGATGTTGCTTCATTTGAACAGTTTGAACCACAAACTTGCCGTCAATTTCGGGCAGTAACCTTGTCCTTTCATTCCGTTTCGCCGACCCTATTTTTTGCCACAAATACCCGTACCCATACCTGTTGTGTAGCAGATGCTTACATCAGCAATAAAAAAGAATTGTACGGTTTTCTTTCAATTTCGGACAAAGAAGGGCAACAATGGAGTGATGCTGAGTTGATTCTTGCGTGCTATCATCAATGGGGAATTGATTGTTTAAAAAAATTGTGTGGGGATTTTGTATTTGCGATTTGGGATCCTGGTGCACAACAATTTTTTTTAGTGCGTGATCCAATGGGTCAACGAAGTATTTTTTATCACATCACTCATGCAGGAGAAATTTATTTCTCCAACACCGTCAAGATGCTAGTCGAGCAATTTGGTATCAGCAAAACCATTAACCCTCAGAAAGCGGCTTCTTTTTTAACTTTATTGATTGAAGATGGTGAACTGACCTTTTATAAAGAAATTTCTAAAATTCCAGCTGGATTTTATTTGCGCAGTTCCACGCATAAATCTCAGCAATTGGTGAGGTATTGGGATGCCCAGAATTTTTTGGAATCCCCTTTGTTGCTGCAAAATAAAGAGGATTTTTACAGCCATTTTCGGCATTTATTTGAAGATGTTGTGCAAAGTTATATACCGCGGGTGGGTCATGTCGCCAGTCATTTAAGTGGGGGATTGGATTCCTCTTCCGTTTCGGCTGTTGCCGCGCAACTGCTTCAAAAAGATCAAAAAAAACTCACTACATTTGGGCATATTCCTTTGCATCAAAGCAATCAATCGCCGTTTAAACGATGGAGCTATTGCGACAAAAGCCAGATGGAAGCGTTTACAAAAAAATACCGCAATGTCACTCATCACTACATTAGCACCCAAACCTTCCATTCATATTCCTTGCAATTTCAAGCATGGATGGATCAGCCTGCAATCAATCCGACGAATATGCCGTGGTTGGTTGACTGCGCAATGCGGGCGCGTAACATGGATATATTCACCATTTTGACTGGGCAAGGCGGCAATATGACCATTTCATGGCCGTTGCACCCCATTGTTGAACCCACTTGGTCACTTCGCGGCATGCTTTCCAGCATCAAACAGCGCGGTAAACTTTTGGTAAACCCCAATCCTTGGCGTGAATATTGTGCTGTTCATCCAGAATTGGCGCGTAAAACCAACCTAAATCATTATTTTATGAAAGAAGAAAAATCGATCTATGATGCGGATCCCCGTGCTTATTATTTCAATCATAATATGATGGATTTTGCAGCAAGCATCTACATGCCCATGCGCTGCCTTTTGGGCGTCAATCATTTTGATCCCACGCTGGATGTTCGCATTGTGGAATTTTGTTTGCGTGCGCCTCTCACTGTTTTTCAAGACGAACAGCGCTCGCGCCTGCTTGTTCGGGAGGGGTTGAAAGATCTGTTACCCAATACCATTCGTGATAGGACCATACGTGGCATGCAAGCAGCAGATTGGTACATGGAGTTTGAAAAAAATAAACGTACTTTTCATGATTATTTAACGCTTTGGCAAAAAAACCATATTTCCGAATACCTGGATATCAAATCGTTGCTGCAACTTCTTAAGCAGTGGAATTGTCAAACGGTACAGCAAAGCCAAGGCTCACTTTACAAAAAATTTGTATACCAATATCAATTAAAATTTCTAAGAGCCATTGAATGTGGGTTATTTTTAACGGCAATGGATGCTTAAAGCCTGGCTACAGTGAGGTGGTTTTATTGCTGTGGTGAAGGGCTCAAGATAAATTCGTCGGAAGTTAGCGTTCTGTTCGTTCTAAAGAGTTTCCGGGCGTCCAAAAGCGGTTTGTCCAACCGATGCCAAAGATAACTCACACCGCAAACAATCAGAAAAACAGATAAACTATTCAGCGCAAAATCGCCCCATATCCCTGCAACATTTTTTGGAAATAGCCAAGCCCAAGAACAATAGCGAAAATAGAAATAAATCACAAATAAATTGCTCATATACATGGCCAAACTGATATCTCCAAAAAAATACAACACTCTATTGTTCAATAACTTCGTGATCCTATTTTCCCCACAGCACACCACAACCAAGGCCACGGCAATCCAGTCTGCCGCTCCTATGAGATAAAAACATCCAGCAACGCTACCAGGGAAAGGCCATTCCCACAGGATTAAGGCGAGTGAACCTATGAACACGCCAGCGATGAATAAAAGCTGAATTTTTTTATGGCGCAGTAATGTCGGCATGATAAAAGCAAGCAGACAACCCTCCATTATCGTGCACAAAGAAACAGGGAGTTGAATGCGATACATAATAAATGTGGAAAAAGGCAAAGGAAACATTCGCCACATCAAACACAAGAAAAAACAAACGATACCTACTTGTATTAATTCTTTTCTGGCCAGATATTTTAAGCAGATGCCCCAAAATAGATAAAACTGTTCATCCAGCGCGATTGTCCAAAGTGCGCCTAACAACCCCACTTGTCCAATGTCTTTGACCATAGCAACATTTGTGGTAAAGGTTAAAAATGGAATAAAATATTGCGGTGAGGCGGCTATTTCGCGAACAGATGGTAGTTTCCACGCCCATAGCCCCAATGCACAAAACAAAAAATAGATAGGCCATACGCGTAAGATTCTACGCATAAAGAAAAATTTCAAAGACAGTTGCTGATATTTCTCTTTTTCTTGCAAAGCCAATTGTGTAATTAAGTACCCTGACAACACGAAATAAATGGGAACGCCCATCCAACCGAATTCAAACATTGCTCGTATCGAGGGATGCTGCTGAGCAACGAAGGCTGGAACAGGAAGATGGCATAAAATGACCAAAATAGCGGCGAGGCCTCTTAAACTGGTCAGTGGTTTAATCTCATTTGCAATGCAGGGTCTGATGCCAAATTTAAACATATAGGGAATAACAATAGGTTGTGGCGACTGGTTTATCATGGCATGGAATTCGGGGTTCGTTCAACCCAATAAATGTTCTTGCTTCCTGGGAATGAATCGATCAAAATCTCTGCTTTGCATTTATTTTGATTTAAACAAGGGATTTCGTTTTGAAAATAATGTATTGGTCAGAAGGATTTTGGCCGCATTGTGGCGGTGTTGAACGATTTTCAATGCAACTGATGCGCGCTCTTCAGCCGCAAGGGTACGAGTTTTTAGTGATCACGTCATCCTATAAAGATTCGCTTGAAGAAGAGCTCCATGAAGGAATTCGAGTGGTTCGGTTACCCATGAGACAAGGCCTTGCTAGGCAACTCCATGCGTATAAAAAAACGATTGAAAAAATTATTGAGTTGAAAAATCAATTCAAACCCAACCTGTATCATTTGAATACAACAGGCCCAAGTTTTTATTATCACTTGAAAACACGCTTAATTTCTCAAGCCCCTACAGTTTTCACGTTGCATTACTTAATTCCCAAAACAATGAATGAAAAAGGGCTTCTTGGTGAAATGTTCCAACATTCCGATTGGATTACTGGCGGATCGCAGGCCACATTGGCGCATTTGCATGGCGTTTTTCCTACATTGGTTGAGCGCAGCTCACTCATTTACCATGGATTGCCTAAACCGAATGTTCAACCCATGCCTCTCGATAAAAACTCCACTTATCTATTCAGTTTTGGTCGATTGGTTATGAACAAGGGTTTTGGTTTGATGATAGAGGCTTTTTCTCACCTTGCTAAAAAATACCCAGGGCTTCAATACTGGATCGCGGGGCAGGGCCCTGATGACGCACGTCTGCAACAATTAATCGGTCAACATCATCTACAGGATAAGGTTAGATTGCTTGGGTTTGTCAATGATGAGCAATTATTTGAGCTCATCAATCGAGCTCGTATGATCGTTTTACCCTCCCATGATTGGAGTGAATGTTTCGGGTTGGCTGCACTTGAATCCATGCAAATGGCGAAACCGGTGGTGACGACAAGACATTCTGGCTTAAATGAAGTTGTGCTTGAGAATGAAACTGCACTGCTATTTGAACCAAATAACATTGCTTCATTAGTTTGTTGTGTAGAACGGTTGTTAGAAGATTTTGATTTGGCCCACACCTTGGGTATAAACGGTCAAAATAGAGCTGAAAAACTCTTTAGCATGGAGCAAATGTCTTCTGGCTATGATCGCTTGTTTAAACAATTATTGGAAAAAAATGATGAATGTAAAAATTAAAGAGCCTCAAATTATATGGGAACACATGGAAAATGAGGTCATTGTCATCTCTTTGATCAATGGCCATTATTACAATGTGCAGGGTATTGGGATGAACATCTGGTTATCTATCGCTAAACAAGTATCTCCGGACGAGATCGCTTGCCAAATACAAGCGCATTATGGACTGTCTTCGGAAACAATAAAGCACGATATGCAACAATTCATTGACACACTGGTTGCCGAAGAATTGATTATTTTGACGGAGCCTTTCGAGCCACCGATCCTTCCCGCAATCACGATTTGGCCGGAACAATATGCAGCCCCAACGTTAACAAAATACACTGATATGGAAGAATTATTATTGATTGACCCTATTCACGAAGTGGATGAGCATGGCTGGCCCAATCGTTATCCTCTCCCAGAGGATGCGCTATAAAGGAGGGTCACATGAATGCTGCGGTGTTTTATCATATACTAGACAAATTGTTGATCCTCAATAAGCAAGGTGCAACGTGGCAATATGAATTTCGGCTATCTGCTTTTAAAATCCGATTGATTTTTTTTCGAGAGTGTTTGTACACGCATTTTACGCAAGCATTTAAGCACCTTGAAACCATGGATGAGTCCGAACCGCAATTGACAATCTATGTCTGCGATCATTTTTCTTCTGTTGTGCCGCTAAAATTGCCAACCTCTATGGATTTCGGACTACAAACACGAGGAGAGATGCTGGCTTTGTCGGACAAAAACATCCTCACCAGCTATAACCATCATGATGGGGCGCTCAATATTGTGCATCTCAATCGTAATGTTGCTGTTTATTGGATAAGAGGTCTTCGATACCTTCCTTGGTGGACTGCCGGGTCACCACTGCAAAGAATCCTGGCGTGCTGGATGCGGCATCAGCAACATGAATTAACCCATGCGGCAGCTGTTGGCGATCTTTTTAGCAGTGTCCTTTTTGCCGGTAAAAGTGGGGCGGGTAAATCAACCACGACACTTGCTTGTACAATGGCAGGTATGCAATCCCTTAGCGAAGATTATTGTTTAATACAACAAGCATCTGTACCCGTCGTGCACAATGTTTATAACACGCTAAAATTGGACGAAAAAACACTGCAGTTTTTTCCTCAGTTAGCGCCTTGGATTGCCAATAAAAATAGAAAAAACCATGAAAAAGCGTTGGTGTTTCAATCACCGGAGTTTCCTGGAACACTCGCCTCCTCTCTGCCCATCAAAGCAGTGTTTGTCTTGGAAAAAACCTCTTCACAACAAACACGCTATGTGGTTTGTTCAAAATCTGAAGCATTGCTCGCATTGTCTGCCAGTACGATATTGCAGCTATCATGGTCGTTTCAATCAACCATGGCCTTTTATGGGCAATTCCTGGAGCAAGTTCCATGTTACAAACTGTTGTTAGGGACTGATTTAAACAACGTTGCGCAATGTGTCGCCACTTTTCTAAAGAGACAGCGCCCATGAACATTGTTTTTTGGTTGCCCGCAGGATTTTTACCCGGTATTGGTGGTGTGGAAACATTGTCTCGGGTGTTGGCGCAAGGGTTAATTCAAGCCGGTCATTCAGTGACTATCATTGCCTTTCAGCCCGATCATGATTTCATTTCATATGTGCAAATTGAAGGATTGGCCATCTTCAGATTTCTATCCATACAACTGGCGAATGCTCACATTCAGTTGCAAACTGTCCGGCAAATAAAACACCTGTTTGTCGTGCAAAATTTTGATGTATTGCATCTTCATTACGCAGCCAATTCAAATTTGGCCTATTATTTTCTGTTGCGTGCCCATTTTACATTGCCACAAGTCATGACTGTTCACGGCATGTTGAACCAAACTGAGCAAGCGTTATTAAAGAAAATTTCGGAGCAGATGGATTGTATCATATGTGTATCGAAATTTTTGGAACAACAGATCCATTCTGTATTGCCAGAGGCACAAAAACAAATAGTATCCGTTATCTATAATGCCGTGGAGGCACCTCTATGCGAACAATTGCCGGTTGAAGCACCCTTTACCTTTTTGTGCCTAGGCCGATTGACTGAAGAAAAAGGTTATGATTTAGCCATTGCAGCATTCAAGCAGGTGCATAAAAAACACCTGCATGCCCGTTTGCTTATTGTTGGTGAGGGGCCCGAATTTTCAAAGCTAGTTGCATTGGCCCATGAAGGTTTTGCCTCTGCAAATATTAAATTTAAAGGCAGTGTGGCCATGGACGAACGTTTTGGTATTCTCCAAGAATGCCATGTGGTGATTGTGCCTTCTCGCTACGAGAGTTTCGGCCTGGTTGCTTTGGAAGCAGGTCTTGCCGGTCGACCTGTGATCGCATCCCATACCGGCGGTTTGATGGAGATCATCCATAACGGTGTGACGGGTTTGTTTTTTCCTACGAATAATAGCGACATGCTGTCTGCATGCATGGAACAACTGATTCAAAATCAGGAGCTTGCCACACAAATGGGAAAGAACGCATTATTAACATTAGGTTCTCGTTTTAATCATACGAGTATGTTAACGCAGTACGAGCAACATTATGATACGGCTTGTTCATCACGCAATTTATGCTTGATGATAGAAAAGTAATCTTTGTAGCTTTTCTTATAATGCCCCTGATGAATTCTGCGAAAAACGGTAATTGCATCATCCATTGTCATCCTTAAATCCATTTTTTGGGCACGTAAATACCAATCTATAAATTCACCAGTTTCTAAAGTGGTGTTGAAATGGCCTACCTTCAGAAAAGAAGATTTTCGGCCCAAAAATGCACTCGGCATATAACCCGGCATAGGTTGCTCGGGGCAAGATAACTTTAATTTCAACGGTTCACTTAACTCTTGACTGTGAAATGCCTGCATGTGAGAAAACGCAAAATCCACCTCTGGATTTTGCTCAAGAAGCTGGTATTGTCGACAAAGCTTATTTTCATGCCAAAAATCATCACCATCCAGAAAAGCAATAAAGTCCCCCTTGGCTTGTTCGACCCCTATATTTCTAGCAAAACTAGCTCCTTTATTTTGCATAAGGTCAAGGTAACGAACTTGAGAAAAAAAGGGTTGCATGACATCATAGATGTGATCGCTCGAGCCATCGTTTATTACAATAACCTCCAAAGGAGGCAGTGATTGCAGCAAAACAGAGTTTATTGCTTGCGCAAGATAGTGGGCTTGGTTATATACAGGAATAATGACACTAATTGCTTTTTTTGACATGACTGGCCTTGAAAAAAAAGTAAGAGCTTTTTTTGAGCATCATGGCAGCAATTTGCCTTATGTTGGAAACATCCCACCGTTCACACAAAAATTGTTTCAACGGTTTGCCTGAACACCTGGTTATTGAAAAGAGAATAAAAAGGGCATGAATGAATGGGTGTGTTTTCTTTCTCAAAAAATGAAATTCAATTTTATTAAAGATGGAGACAGGAGCGTTTTGTAGCGATTTCTTCACGTGTTGCGGAACAGCGACGAAATAATTTTTCTCTAAAAACCTCAAAGCCTCTCTTGCAGGCAACGTTAATTGATACTGCAATGCATGCTTAAGAAAGAGATCCCAATTTAAATCGGGTTGGTGTTGCATCAATGACACCGCATCCATAATCCATCGAAACAGCGGAACAGGCGAATATTTCATGCCATGCACACAGGTCTGCAGCAATAGGTGGGAACCATTTAAACAACGTACCGGTAAGTCTCTGTACGTCAGCGACTGGGCAAATTCAAACCAAGGTTTGTCGTCAAATTGTTCAGCCAGAACATGATAAAAGGGTGAAAAATGCACATCGAGCTCAACCGTTACCGACCCTCGTTTCCCTGTCAAAACCACCGCATGGCTCGTATTGGTCAGTGTGGAAAGGGCCACATGCTGGGCTGGCTGATGTTTTAATACGAAACCATGTTTCAGAAAAAAATCTATAAATTCGACCGTATCTTCCTTTGTAACCAACAGGTCAATATCCCCCATAACACGAGCACCGATGTCATAACATCCCATGAGTATCATGGCGGAACCTTTCATGAATAAGTAGCTGTTTTGTAGTTGTATGGGTAATTGTGAAAGCAATGAAATCAAGGCTTGGAGGCGAATCTGGTTGTATGTCCAATTGTATTTGTAGATCCCGCGTAATTTTTCGCGGTCAGGTTGTGATGCCATCGCTGCAGAAATATTATTATAAATATTCGGCATGAAATGATAATCAACGGGTTCTATGTCTTCAATGGTGTTATTGTGAGCTCTCCATAGCTCAAATGCATGGCAAGCTTCTTTTGATGGGAGAAGGGCTGATTGCAACAGCAGGGATTGTTCTTTATTAGGCCAAAATTTTTGAGACATCTTTGTACTAGGCTCACTTCAAT
>CAZGKX010000001.1:1823-27428 GCA_964525945.1 uncultured Legionellaceae bacterium | reverse complement strand
CAATGGGGTCCAACTTATGGCTAAGTTCTTTCATGCCTGTGCCAAAGGCTGAACACCATTATTGAAATAAAAAGGCATGATTGCAAGTATAAAAAGTACATTGCTTGTCATGAGAATTTATTTTTTCATAAGATAATTTATCAATAAAAAACACCTGCTTTGCTTTTAAATTGACGTTTCAAGTGTGCGATGCTGTTGGGATTTGGCGGTTGATTCCAGATAATATTCAGATAATTATTGTTTGTTACACTGATGGTATTTTATCTGCACGACAATATCTTGGTTTTTTATACAATTTGAGGCCGCTCATTATGCAAGACATCCATATTCTGGAGTTTCACGATGATATTTTAGGCCGTTACCGGCTAGCCACCGAAGTTTTACCTATTTTGAGAAGGTATGGTTATAAAAAAATAGGATTAGAAGGTTTCATTTTTGGTCAAAATATTGAGCAATTTAGACGATCTTTGCTTGATGACATTGAGGAAACAAAGGAAATGCTCCATACCATTGGCATGGATAGTATGAGTGCATTATGTGCGTTTGGAGTTGCAGAATTTACACCAGCCCCTGACTTATTCGAAACAATTTATCAAAATTTGCATTCATCGTTTCCGCACGGTACAGCTGAAAATATAGACATGTTGTTGGCCTATATCCATTCTTCACTTGTGAATCGCAGCATATTGCATTTGGTTGAACAACTTGAAAAATTAGATTATGAATGCATTCCAATTGAAAATCCGAGCAGTGCGTCTTCCTTGCAAACATCTATAGCAAATGTTCCTATAGAGAAATTAAACAATGAATTGATCGATTCGTTCAATTCGGTTAGAGAAGAATTTTATAATCAACGATTTATTGACATGAAGCAAGCTAATCAAGAGCCCCTAATTTTACTTACGGGTTGTTTTCATTACAATGCCATTCAGTCTCCAATGGCACGTGTGTTGTTGACATCAAACAAAGATAAAGTTCCAAATGACATGAATAAAAAAGAGATCCAAATTTTGGATTTTTCCACAACCACGTTTCAAAAAGATTTCAGAAAAATTCTGAATACCTGTTTATTTTCCATTAGGCATTATTACAGCGATCATTCATCGAATACGATGACGTATTTTCAAGATAAAACATCATCAATAGATAATAAACATGCCAATATCTGGTATAACCTAGGAATTACATATGAAAAAACACGCAAATAAATTAAGCTTTAATGTATGCTTCTTTGGGATAGGTCTTTTGATAACTGCGTGGACAACGTCCATTCTCGCAGGCGGTTGTTCAGTGAAAGATGGCGTGTGCAAATTTAAGCACTCACACCAACCAAGTATATGCACGACCAATCCTAGTAAAGACTGTTATAACAAATATACAAAACTAAAGTCGACGTGTGGCACAGTTTGGGCTCCATGCAAAGAAAGTTCATCGCGAACCCCCCCGATCTGCGCACGATAAATGTGCATAACAAGCAATGACGATGCTTAACGGTGCTGGAACATACTAACTAATCATAAAGAACACAATGAACACTAAGCTTAAAATAAACGTCAATGGATTCAACTCTTGACGGGTCAATAATTTTAATGATGTATATAAGATGATTCCGACGCCGATGCCATCAGCAATGGATGACGTAAAAGGAATCATCATGATGGTGAGCATACAGGGCGCCGTTTCTGTGGTATCCGTTAATGTTAACCCGTCCAAATGTTTCATCATGCAACATGCCACATAGAGCAATGCAGGTCCTACAGCAAAACTTGGAATAGCTTGCACCAAGGGGAAGAAAAACAACATTAGGATAAAGCCCAATGCTACCACAAGGGCCGTAAGCCCTGTGCGGCCCCCAGCCTGAATACCAGCCGCTGATTCAATGAAAGGAGAGGTACTTGCTGAACCCAAAAGTCCAGCCATGGCAGACGCGGCGGCATCTGCTGTTAAACTTTTGCTTAAGCGTCTGGAATAATTCGGTTGTTCTCTGAAAACAGATTGATTAAATAAACCAATCAATGTGCCTGTCGCATCAAACATGGCAATAAGAAAAAACGTGAAGGTTGCTTTCATTGCAGTAACGCTCGTCAACCCTGAAAAATCGAGCTTTAAAAACGTGGGCTGTAGAGACGGAGGCAAGGATACAATGCCCTTCCATGTGGTTAACCCCATCAATAAACTTAAAAAACTAATGACCACAATACCAATGATGATAGCCGCAGGAACACGATAATAATCCAGCACTAAAATCAATAGAAAGCCAATGAAAAACAAGAGGCTTTGGGGGCGACTTATATCCCCTAACTGCATCAAAGTATTATGACCACTTACGATCAACCCGTTCGTTTGCAACGCGATAAGGGCTATAAGTAAACTGATACCAATCAAAATCGCTATTTGTAAATTATGAGGAATTGCTTCAATTAACAATCGCCGTAGACGCGAAAGACTTACAAAGAAAAATAATACGCCTGAAACAAACGCCATGGACATTGAATACTGCCAGTCTATTCCAAGCCCCTGTACCACACCGTATGAAAAATAAATATTCAAAGCCATTCCTGGCCCTAAGCCAATGGGCGCATTGGCAAGAGCACCGATCAATGCACAGCCAAAAGCGCTTACCAAGCATGTTGCTGTAAAAACAGCACCTTGATCCATGCCCGCGTCATGTAAAATAGCAGGGTTTATAAAGGCAATATAAGCCATGGTCAAGAAAGTGGTTGTGCCAGCAAGAAGTTCTGTTTTATAAGCTAATTTATTCATGAGTAGCCCCCGTTTTCGTAACTTCTACCTAAGCCCTCATTGTTGCACGAATGCAAACAATTAAAAAATCTGTATAGGGGCTCGTGTCTGGCTCAAACCTTGACTTAACTATGTGATTATTTTAGATATCAATATCTCAGTTTAACCAATCCAGGAGGAGCAGCCAGAGTGCATGAATAAATTGAACTTCCCAAGCCTACTCCTCCTGTAAGAAAAGTTTCACGACTAGAAAGAAGGAGAGCTGTTTTCACGCCCGACGAATTTAGTCGCCTCTTTCTCCATGGTGGTCTCTTTTTCTGCAATAGCAGCCTGTTTATCTAAGTTCGCTCTTAAACGATCAGCGTATAGGCGGCGCTCATCTAGAGACACTGGTCGTTTTTGCCATGATGCGATGTATTTCACAAGATCTGTTTCTTCTTGTGCTAACTGAGATAATGTTGCTTCCCCTTCAGAAGTTTGACTTTGAGGAGGAGTTTTGATGTCTAAAGAAGCCTCGGGGCTAGAAAACAATGAAGAATGATAGCTTAGTTGAGCGAGAATACCATCATTCAGTGCTTGGTCGCGAGCTTTTTGATCTTCAACCCTTCGCGCTTTTTTTCTCATTTTTTTAGTTTCGCTGGGGGTTGGTGTTTCTTTATCAAGGAAGGCGAATAATTCTTGCATTTCCTGTGATGTGGGTGTTTCACGCTGTCGATCTTCTTGGCTAGAATGATATGAGTAGTGGTTCGTGCTGTTAGCTGTTAATGTCCTTTGCAGACTAGAATAACTTCCTTCAGATGCTTTGAGGCTGCGGGCCGGATAGTCTCCATCGCGACTTTGTACAACAGCACCAGACGTGTCCTCACCGAGGTAGTCCAGTATATTTATACTGCTCGGTGAACTCTCGGTTGAGTCTTGACTAGACTTGCTCGAACTCAATTTTCTTTTCATAATGATAACCTTTTAGATAAATGAATTAAAATAATGCGGGTATTATACACAACTTTACATTTGAAGTTTCAACTTAAAACGACGATCTTTAATCCTAGGCTTTAATCCATTTACCCAAGTAACTTAAAATGAATTCGGCAGACTAATTTGCTTGACCACATCATTCCTTAGTCTGGTTGGAGAAATTTTCTTTTTATTTTATATATTTGCAGCGCTTAAGCGAACTGAACTATTTAACAATCTATTTTTTAATATGCGGCAGTGGATTAACAGCAGAATGAGTTTGTTTTGCTTTCCACAAGTCCCAATCACGTTGAAGGTTTAGCCAAAACTCGGGTTCTATGCCAAAAGACTCTGCCAAGGATAAGGCTGAATCAGCAGTTACTCCACGGCGTGTATTAATAATTTCATTAAGCCGAGCATAAGTCCAACCCAAGTGTTCAGCAAACTGCTTTTGAGACAGGTTAAGTGGCTCTAAAAAATCTTTTAATAAAATTTCTCCAGGATGAGATGGTGAGCGATTGTCGGGTAACATTCGAGAATAATCCTGATATTGAAAAATATATCTTATACCGATATAGATGGTTTTGATACAAGAATAAATCTTGATTGTCAAACATGGTTATTTATTTTACATAATTATTTTGAAACAAGAACTGCTTTATTTGGTCTCATTGTTTCTTACGTCAATGTTTAATAGGTCGTTGAGTAGGGCATGCTGAAGAATGTAACTGAGTCAGACCTAACCTAAATGATAAGAGGCTTATATTCATATTTTATTAATAATAATATATCATATACCGATACAAAGGTTACATCAATTAAGGTTAACGATGAGTGATTTACTACCCTGCCCGAAATGCGTTTCTGAATATACCTACGAAGATAATGGACTATATATTTGCCCTGAGTGCGCCCATGAATGGTCAAAAAATGAAATGGCCGAAAATACCAACGACGATAAGTTTATTGTTCGCGATGCAAATGGAAACATATTAAATGAGGGCGATTTTGTAACGGTTATTAAAGATTTAAAAATCAAAGGCTCATCTTCCGTTATAAAAGTAGGAACGAAAGTAAAAATACTTCGATTGGTTGATGGCGATCACGATATTGATTGTAAAATTGAGGGTATTGGCTCAATGATGTTAAAGTCAGCTTTCGTAAAAAAATCTGAAAGCCATAAATCCTAATGATTGCCATTCATGAAGCTTATCGCTCGGGTTTGTTAGGGTTTAAAAATTGACTCCCTAATCTATTACAAGTTTCATTGATTCTGTCCTTTGATGCTTAGGACTGGGTAAAGCCGTTTTAATTTAATTCTGACGTCCTCGGTTGTCAACTGCCAATCGATGGCCGCTTTTTCTGTATCCTTTTTTTATTCCATTCCGCTACTTCGTGAATAAATGTTTCTTTATCTGCTATTCGTTATGCGCAAATACCATGACAAATAAATCAACTGCTTGTAAGCCTGCATTGTGTGACCAATTGGCAGCAAATGCATCGCAATCACAAATCAAAAGTTGTATTTCAAATACATCTTTAATATAATCTACTCTATATCCATTGCAAAGGAGCATATCGTGCCCATAACTCGTAAGCCCGCCAAAACCATCAGTGATAAAATTGCCCTTGGTCTGGTGAAATTTTTTCGCTTTTTTGCCGATATTTTTTTTCAAAAACGTTACGGCAATCGAGCCATCGTCCTGGAAACGGTCGCTGCTGTACCTGGCATGGTAGGCGCTGCGTTGCTGCATTTACGCTGCTTAAGGAAAATCAAAAACGATGAGGGTTGGATAAAAATTTTATTGGATGAAGCAGATAATGAACGAATGCATTTGATTACCTTTATGTACATTGCCAAGCCTAATTGGTTTGAACGCTTTATTATTTTTACTGCGCAAGCCATTTTTGTGGTGCTGTATCTGTTGATGTATGTTTGCTCTTCAAAAACGGCGCACCGTTTTGTGGGTTACCTTGAAGAAGAAGCAGTTGTCAGCTATACCCATTATTTACAGGAATTAGATGCGGGTTGCATTGAAAATGTCCCAGCCCCTGATATTGCTAAAAATTATTGGGGACTGGCCGCTGATGCACGCTTACGTGACGTACTTTTAGTGGTTCGGGACGATGAAGCAGAACATCGGGATGTAAACCATCAATTAGCAGACAAGCTGGTAAAAGAGCGTACGTTGTTAACTCAATTAAAACCGGAATATATGGATAATACAAACCACAAGGAATCAAAGGATTTTTTTGATTAAAGTATAAGGATGTATCATGAATTTAGAACACAATGAGCTGCTGTGCTACAAACAAACCGAAATTGACAGCCATGGAACACTTAAATTTTTCCTGGAAAAACACAGTACTAAAGAAGGAACTTGGGGCAAGCTTTCCGTGCACAAGGGAGCAATTGATTTGGCATTCTTAAATGGTCAGGGGCAAGAATTGTCTCGTATTCGGATCAATGAAGATCAACCCTTGGTGCTGATTCCTCCTGCAGCGTGGCATAAAATAATTCCTGTCAGTGAATCATTTAAGGCAACCCTTGAATTTTATTGCATGCCCCAACGTTACTTCAATAAAAAATACGGCCTAAGTGCTGTGCATAGCGATTTAGTGTATGTTTATCAGGCTTATTTGCGCCATTTACAAGGAGCCTCGATTCTGGACGTAGGATGTGGTTCAGGAAGAAATTTATTGTATTTAGCTAACATGGGGCATCGGGTAATGGGAGTTGATCACAACGAAGAGGCAATAAGGAGGATTCAAGATATCGCCCAAAAGGAAGCCTTGCTTCAAGTTAATACCCAACTACACGATTTAAACCAACCCTTAAATCTTGGCGCAAAACGTTATGATTTAATGCTTTCAACGGTCACGCTGCAATTTTTAAACCCTAAGCGTATTCCAGCTCTGCTCACCGAACTTCAAGAAGCGACCAAAAAAAATGGGTATCATTTTTTAGTCTTTCCTATTCAATCAGACCTTTATCCACTGCCTGATTTTTTCACTTATCTGCCCCAAAAAGAAGAGCTCTATCACCGCTATCAAGATGTCGGGTGGTCTATACTTGAATATAAAGAATCGGTAGGTCATTTGCATAAGCAAGATGCATTAGGAAGACAGATACCAGGCTTGTTCGGTCTTTTTCTTGCGCAAAAAACAGAGTAACAGATAGTCTATAGCAAGGGGTGTTATGAGCTCTACTTATCGACACAAGATTCACATTTGCCGTGTCTATACTCCTCCAAAGGTTAAAGAGGGAACATGGATTTTAGTCGATAGGCTTTGGCCTCGGGGTCTTAAAAAAGAGAGTCTGGTCTTTGATTTATGGTTAAAAAACATCACCCCGAGCATCCCTTTAAGGCAGTGGTTTCACGAGGATATTGAGGGACGATGGAATGAATTTATCAACTGCTATATTGAAGAATTAGAGCATAAAGGCGACTTAATAGAACACCTTTTGGAGATGGCAAAACACGCTCCTGTTACGTTGTTTTATGCCGCGCACACCATTATTCTGCAAGCGGTTTTGTATTCTTGGCCCAATCTTCCCGATAAGACCTTACTTTACTAGTGGTTTGATGTTCAATAAAAAAAATAGCTCACTTTCGTTATGCAAAACATCAGCTAGGGTATAACGTTGTAAAACATCCATAAAAGCAGCCTGAGCTTCATGCAAGATACCCTTTAATTTGCATACAGGGGCAATACAACAATTAGCTTTTGCTTTATTAAAGCAAGGCACTAAATCAAAATGAGGCTCCAATTGAACTATTAATTGACCTAAATTAATGGCTTCGGGACGTGATGCCATTAAGATCCCGCCATTTTTACCTCGAATCGTTTTAATCAATCCAAGCTTGGCTAAATTGTGAATGATTTTAACCATATGATTGTTGGATATGTCATAAGCATCGGTAATGTCTTTAATCGTACAAGATTCTTTTCTAAGCGTAATATAAATCAAGGCGCGTAATGAGTAATCGGTAAATTGCGTGAGTTGCATGATGAAATCCTAATGAGTTGTTGACTGTGATTATTTCTTTTTATAAGATGTATTGCAAATATATCTTTAATGGAGTCATTATGCCTGAATCTTTATTTGAACGCCTGGGAGGTCAAGACGCAGTTAACGCGGCGGTTGATGTGTTCTATCGAAAAATGTTAACAGATGAACGAGTCAGCCATTTTTTTGATGACATTGATATGGAACAACAAATCCTAAAGCAAAAAGGGTTTTTAACCATCTTGGCAAGGGGTTACCCGAAACACTGAAAACGCAGGGCTATTTCTTGGCTTGTCTTGCAACACCAGAGGCGCCGCTTGAATTAACTGCTCCAGAGAGCGCTGAGTGTGAAATAAGTGCGCAAATAATCGATGTGAAACCACTCAATTACAATGTGATGCAAGTAAAACTTGTCGTGGATAATTTGGAGCAATGGGTTCCTGGTCAATACCTAAGTCTGATTAACCCCGAGGGCACGATACGCAGTTATTCCATTGCCAACATCCCCACGCAAGAAGGATTCATTGAATTACACGTTAAAATTTATCCAGGCGGGAATATGGGGCAATGGTTGGTGAACAAGTTAACAAAATGTACTGAAGTGAAACTAAAAGGGCCTTGGAGACGTTTTTTTTACTATAATCCAGAGCAATTCGCTTTTGATATGGTATTAGCAGGAACAGGAACCGGACTGGCTCCGCTGATTGCCATTATTAAAAGCGCACTCAGTCAAAACCATCAAGGAACCATTACTTTGGTTCATGGAGGTCTTACCGATGAAGACATATACTATCGAGAAGAGCTTGAACTATTATCGATGCTATTTCAATCTTTTGTGTACGACCCCTGCGTACTTCAAAGCCAGGGACGCTATCCTGAGGTTTCAGTAGAAAAACGCGCATTAATGCATTTAAATCATCCAAAAGAAACACGAGTTTATGTTTGCGGCCCTAAAGAAACAACCGATAAGTTAAAAAAAAAGATTTTTCTTGGCGGTGTGCCTTCTAATGCTATTTTAAGTGATGTATTTTTATGAACATTTCTTAAGTCGTTAATACGATGTTTAGTCGAACCTCTTTCTGTTCGAACCCTTCTGGGATAGGATTTTGCGAGTGTGTACGCTTCAGAAGGCTTCTTGTCTGCTGTTGATAGTGTTGCACGTGAGCGTAAGTATTTAGCTTTTTTAGAAGGACCACCATTAAATACCACTAGAGATTTTGTTCTACAAAATATTAATGGTAACTGGCCTCATCTCGTTGCAATGCATGATGGAAAAATAATTGGATGGTGTGATATCAGCGCCCTTGATCGACCTGTTTTCGCTCATATTGGTTCATTAGGCATTGGTGTTTTGGCCTCTTATCGAGGCCAAGGTGTTGGAAAAGCATTAATGAACGCTGCTCTTCAAAAAGCGAAGCTAAAAGGGTTAACTCGTATTGAACTTACAGTACGCGAGAGTAACACCTCCGCAATTTCGCTATACGAAAAAATGGGGTTTGAGAAAGAGGGTATTCATAAAAAAGGGGTATGCATTGATGGAAAATATGAAAATCACATTTTTATGGCGCTTCTATTTGATGAATAACTGTTCGATTTATGCGATTTAATTGAAATCCCCTTTTTTGTCAGTTCTTCCACAGGACTCCTAATCCTTGGAAAGTATGGGTTTTTGTATGGGGTTTGTTGTCGTGACTAAACGATTTAATTCATCAGCAGGGTAAGGAGTGAGTTTAGAGGTAATCTTTAGCTGTTTAAAGAAATCGCTTATGAGTTGAGAAATCGGCATACAGCGCGAGATGATCTTATCAATAGGAGGCGATATTAATTTTTTATATTCTTCAGTTTGGTATTGACTCAGAATGTCAGGGCAGCTTTCTTGTTTTAATAGCGCTTCCAATATGAAGTTTGTTAGGAAAAATGCCGTAGTACATTGATCATAATATTGATGCGTTTTGAAAAAATCACGCTCTTCATCGGTTAGTTCAAATTGAGAGCTGAGTGCAAGACCAAAGTCGGATAAGTAAAGTTGTGTGCCGTCGGTGAGTATATTCCAAACATGGGCATCAAAGTGTATGAAGCCGCGTGAGTTAATAAAGTTGTTTATGGCGCTGAGATTATGGTCCACCATCGTGCATGCTGCTTCTGCAGATTTACTATCCTTGGTGAGTTCCTGGCCAAGCCATTGATATACATTTTCTGGAAAATACTCAAGAAAGAGTACAATTTCGGCGGAAGCGTTTTGGATTGCATGAAGCCGTTGGTGTACGGTTGAGGAATTATTCCAGTAAGTAACTTCTTGTTCTAATTCTTGTGTGGCTTCGGTTGAGGGTTGCATCATGGGTGATGGCAATATTCTCCAATGATACATGAGAGGGAAATTGGGGCATTCACCTGCAATAACCCAATTTGTGCTCATGATATGGGCCGATAACTCACGCCAAGCTCCAAATCCTGTTGAACCAACACCATATTGATAATAGAGTGGTAGTTTGAAAAAATTGGCTGTTGACATGATGTGCTCTGGTTGACGTTCAATGTCAGTTAATTTGATTTTTTTGACAAAAACCTTATGGCCAGCAATATCCAGAAGTGCAGTTTTTCCGCCAATGCTTTTTCCATGATGCTCAGCATTTTCTAAGAGGGGCATAAGGCGTTGGTCATTAAGCAGTGCTAATTCCGTAGAAATAGCACCATAAGAAGAAAGTCGGTTGACTAATGTCATGGGGCGTTACCTGCTGTGAGAAGAGATTTTCTTAAAAAATAAAAGGTCGAATTTTTAGAGTAACCATGACGTTCAAATTCAATTTCATAGCCCATTTTTTTATAAAATTCGAGCGCTTCCCAATCCATCGTATTGACCGTTGCAAATGTGCAGCTTTTATCTTTTCCGAATTGCTCCGCTGCATTGATTAACTTGGTACCATAACCTTTGTTGCGTAAAGATTCTGTGACCCACAACTGGTCGATATAGAGGCTGCCATATAATGTATTGCCATTGCATCCACCTAATATTTTATTGTTTTCATCACGAATGAAAAATGCAAAAAACTCAAGGGAGGGTTGGTCCTTGTTTTGTTTAGCATAAGCCATAATACCATCGCCGAGGACTTGAATGTCATTTTGGCTAAGGTTCGTTTCGAATGATAATTTGTAGGCCATGATTCATTATCCGTATTTATTTTTGAATTGCCTGTTCTAACAAGGTATTTTTTATCGCAAAAATGTCGTTTGCAATTGTACCGTTATAGTAAATTATTAACTGATTAAATACTGTTTGGATTACACTCATACTTATATCATGTAGCTAGGTAATAAATTCATATATCACGCGCTGCACTCGCACATCTGAGACGACACAAATTATTTATCTCGCAAATACCAATTAGTCAGGGCTTTAATTATAACGCCACCCAATATAGCTACGATAATAAAAGGATCAATGCATACATTACCCTGCAATGCAGATGTAATTGCTTGATAAAGAATTCCAATGGTCAGCACAAAACTCATATACCACGCCGTGTTGCGTTCGGCGATTGCTTCATGCATTTTTTCGCGTTCATCGTTATTTATTTTAATAGTCATATCTAGGGTATCCGCAATAATAATTGCCACTAGAATGAGTACCATCCCCACTTGATATTTATGTTGTAAACCCAGCCAAACACTAAGACCGTAAACAACAAAAATACTACTTAATAAACACACGATATACATCCAGCCTTGCCAACACTGTGGTGTGAGACCCCAACCAGTATATTTTCTTCGTTTAAACCATAATGGATTGCCTAACATCATACCTCCTCATTTTTAAAAATAAATAATTCATCAATTGTTGTCATAAGTGCTTTAGCCACTGAAAAAGCCAATTTTAGCGATGGGTTATATTTCCCCTTTTCTAAATAGTTGATGGTTTCTCGACTTACGCCAACCTTTTGCGCCAATGCTTCTTGGGTCAAATTATATTTAGCGCGGTATTCTTTTATTCGCGTTTCAAAGTGTATTTGAGTCATTTAATTCCACTTAAAGTAGTTTATTTCTAACTTTATATGAGAAATATATCACATAAAATGGCGTAAAGTCAATGTTAGGATGTCTGATTTATGAGCGAGGTGAATTCTTCGCATTAAATGTTGGGGAAACAACTAATGATAAAAACAAAATCTGCTGGACCTACATGAAGCGTTTATATTGTTCGCTCACCTATATTGTTCGCTCACCGAGCTCTGCGACAAAACGCAGCATATAACCATCTGGATCCAAAACAATAAATTGTCGCTGACCGATCTCAACATCATTTGCCCGATACCATTGATTTTCAATAGCTAAGAAAATACTGGCGCCTTTTGTTTGTACCTGTTCATAGAGCGCATCAATCGCAGTTGTTTTAATTTGAAAATTTACACCACGACCAAAAGGAAACTCTAATGCTGCCGCAAGCCATGTACGACTAACACTCGTTGACGATTTTCCAATTTCATCAAGCATAATACGTGAGCCTTGACGTTCAAGCATCGCAAATCCTTCATCCGCACGCTCATATTGAATATTAAAACCCAACGTTTCGGTATAAAAAGCCAAACTGATCTTAATATTGGAACAATACAGTTCAGGCGTTAACAAGGTATCTATCCATTTTTTAATCATCAATTCCATTCACCCATGCAATCACGAATGCATCAATGGTAATAGGCTGCTACATGACTTCACACATGTCAAATACGTTTCACAAAGAACCTTCCAAATCGCCTTGGTAATATAGTTAGGAAAAAAATCAAAATAGCTAAAATTCTGGAATCAAATATAATGAATTTATTCCACAACTATTTTGCCTTTTTCAAATTAATCCGCATTTTCATCTGCTGCTGAACAGGGAGTTTAACGATGCCACAACACAAAAAAATTGGAATCTTTGTTGCTGATAATTTTCAAGTACTCGAATTTTGGTATCCGTATCTTCGCCTGAAAGAAGAAAGATATAAACCAACCATCATTGGACCAGAAAAAAAGACTTACAAAAGCAAGCTAGGTAATGAGGTTACCGCCGATGTAGCCGCAAAGGAAGTCGTTAATCAAGAATTTGATGCCATCATCATCCCTGGTGGATATGCGCCTGACGCCATGCGTGTATGTGAGCCCATGTTAAATATCGTCAAATCAACCTATGATCGTGGACACATTATTGCTGCTATATGCCATGCCATTTGGGTTCCCATTTCAGCAAAAATTATGTCGGGTAAAAAAGCAACGTCGTATCATTCTATTAAAGACGATGTCATTAATGCCGGTGCAGAATATTTTGATCAATCGGTAATCGTTGATAAAAATCTAATTACATCCAGACAGCCGGATGATTTGCCTGACTTTTGCATAAAAATTATTGAAGGTTTGCGTGCTCAAGATTAAATTGGCGATCAAGTCCAATAGTAAACTCTCTATTGGACTTGATTGCTTAGTGTTTCGCATTTACAGTTAATTCAATCCCCCTCCACATTTTGTAAAACATTAATTACGGCAAATAATGATGCTATAAACATATGTATCACGAAATGTGCCATCGGGCATAATCATGTTATTTCGTAAAACACCATCTCTCAAGACCGGCAAGTGTCATATTAGCTAACACAGGAGAAATAATGCCCCCTTGTAGTGTGCCTAATATTATCAAAGCATCCTTTTATATTAGCTTCTAACATCCATTTGGCAGATGTTTTCCTTGTTAGCGCAAGAAAGCATTGACGAATGGCATCATGGCACGACCTTTTAGGTCTAAAGCCAGTTGGTCTGCTTGTTTTGAGGAAAATCAAAACAAACAGACATTTTAAAATGTTTGCCTACTTTTCGCCCGGGCTTGAATATATGTATATACAATGTATAATTATACTATGAATATCCATTTTGGAGTTGCAATGTCTACGGTTACTTTAACTAAATGGGGAAATTCAATCGGAATTCGTATTCCCTCAGTTATCATTAAAGAAGCTCATTTACACCCTGGCGAAGAATTGGAAATTAGAGTAGATGAAAAGGGCGTGCTTACATTAATTCCAATCAAAAACCAGCAAGAAGGATGGTTAGAGCAATTCAATGCTGTTGTAGATGATAGAAGTGAGGAGACTCATTTAAATCTAAGCAATGATTTTGATAAGGATGAATGGACATGGTAAAAATAAAAAGGTTTGATGTTTTTTTAGTAAACCTCGATCCTACAATTGGTTCTGAAATAAAAAAAACACGTCCCGCCGTAATTATATCACCGGACTCAATGAATTTGAGCAGGTTGAAAACAGTTATTATTGCACCGATGACCAGCACCATTAAAGACAATTTTCCAACTAGAATATTGATAGAATTTAAAGATAAGAAAGGGCAGATTGCGCTTGATCAGTTGAGATCAATAGATCGTACTCGTATTGTCAAAAAATTAGGTGTTATTGAAAGGGAAGCTCAAAATAAGGTTTTAGATCTTTTATCCATAATATTTCAAAAATAGTTTTCAGTTGGGAAGAGAGTAGGGGTGTGACAAGCAATGTAGATGAATTTCACATCACCAAGTGGCCCCTTGTGACAAGAACCATAAAATGAGACCCATTACTTTATCTTGCCCTGTAAACATTCGTTTGAAGAATATTTAAGGCTGAAAAGTATGCTATCCTACCCGGTAGGAAAATTGGGTTAAAAACTCACTTTCCTACTGCATTTTCACTCACTGGGTTAATAGCATTTCTAATGATTATCGAATTTTTACTGATTTTAATGACAAGAAATCTAGCAAAACAAGCCTCCTTCTATAAGGATGTGCTTGAGCTTGACTTGCAATTTGAGCACCAAGATACATGTGGATTTGGTAAACACAAGCAGTTATTTATTGTCTTAAGAACAGACACCTCTGAAAATAGCCATCATTTAGCTGAACACAAAGGTCCTCAAATTATTACCTTTAAATGCCACGGTGATATGGAGCAGTATGCTACCAAAATCAAGGAAGCTGGCTTCAAAATACGTGATACATTGA
Source organism: uncultured Legionellaceae bacterium (assembly GCA_964525945.1). Classification (GTDB taxonomy): domain Bacteria; phylum Pseudomonadota; class Gammaproteobacteria; order Legionellales; family Legionellaceae; genus CAZGKX01. Next base: position 12,705 of record CAZGKX010000001.1, on the reverse strand, counting down.
AATTACCAGAGCATCACATTCATTATCTTTTTACTGAGGATTATGATGGTAATGAACTCTGTCTTAGTTTTACCCTAAATAATCGTTCTTCTTCTACCCCACAAGAAAAGATCTGATGATAGCATACGCCGGTGGATTATGGGGTGTGACAAGTAATGGAACGAATAGACATGTGGTTGACTGATCAGGTTGTTCTAGGTGCTCACCAGCCTGCATAAGTCTTATCATCAGCATTCAATTCCAAAAGACGATTGATGATTTCTCTCAGCTGTTGTGGCTCCTCTTCTATTGCTTAAGATTTTACTCTCTTGGCAGGGTGTCCGACAAACCAGGGCAAGATCAAGTAAATATTGCTATAGCTCTTGGGCAATGAGTTTCTGTTGAATTAGAAGCTGCATGAATATGAACACAAAATTTAAACCAGGGTGAATGATTGAAAAGTGATCGATCTGTGCGCTAGTGTTTATTAAAGTTTTGGTGACAGGTCTTCCAAATCGACGTCTAGTGAAAATGAAGTTGTGTTCGTGGCCCATGGCTCTTGAGCTTGGTCATTGGTTTTCTGCCACAATCGATACAGTTTGCTGTTTTCAAAGGGCTCATCCACGAGATTTGGCGGTTCTATTGAAGTGACATATTCCCATGACTCGCCGAAAATTAACGACGAATTGATTAAATTTTGGTGCAACGAGTGTTTAGGCATTTCAGGTATGTCTTTTTTTTGATCGGCGCCGTTGATTGAATCAGGGACGGTTTTTCTTTGTGTCAAGGGTATGAATGGAGGGGCTTTAGCACTTAATGTTGAATTAGCCATGGCTTTTTTTTGTGATAAAGGCATAAGAGGAGCGGTTTCAGCGTTCAGCATGGAAGTAGTTGCTAAGTTCTTTGACGAGACAACTGGGGGCTCGTTTCTTGGTGCATCGCTAACCTGTCGAGGCTCTTCTTCTTGGCCATTAGTATGGACTGTCTCAAATAGACGATTTCCCATCTTACCGGCATTGATTAAATGATTTTTTTCAGCTTGTTCATGGGCCGCGTATGCTACATCTATCACAATCTGCTCTATCGTTTTTTTCGCATTTAATGCAACTAACTGCTCTTCAAAATAATCAATCATTTCGTCGAGACTTAAGGGCTCATCACTGTCAAAAGATTTTTCATAAGCGTGCAACTTGCGATTTATCGAACTTTCAATATGCTTTTTTTTTGCAGAAAAAGCATAAATTTCATCTATTTTTTTAGCGTATAAAGGATGTTGGGTTTGTAAAAGGTGATCTTTGTATCGTTTTAAATCTTGTAATTGCTTTAACTCATTAATTAAATACCAACCAACAATGTGCGGATTGATGCGAGCGAATGTTATTTCAACTGAAGTTTTCACGCAAAATGTTTGGAAAAATAAAATTCAGTATAGCAAAAATAACTTCACTTTGTCTTGTCTTTTTAGGTTAATTTGTATTGATCTATCAGCTGAACGCGTTTATTTTTAGAAATTATCCAGAGGTGCTTAGCCATGCCTCTGGATAGGTACTTATTTTTTGGTGAATCACATTACTTCAGTCATAAAATCTAGCTGCCAGTGATGACAGATCGCATGGCATGATCTCAACTTCATAACCACACGCTGTATTATTTGTAATTTTTTAATCCCAAAGTGTTTTTAACAAATAGGTTCTTAAAACCCTCTGGGTTGATCACAAAATAGCTACTGAGGAGTGTTATTACAATGCCCGCGATTTGCACTTTATTCAGCGTTCTATGATAAAACAATACGTCTGTCAAAATAGCGACAATAGGATCGACATAGCTGATGACCGCTATAGTTGTTGTGGGTAGTTTTTTGACGGATTGATAATAGAGGATAAATGCTGCAACGGTATGAACAATACCAAGGATTAACAAATAATACGCAGATACCCATGTAGGTTGAATCGCATGGAATTTCACAAAAGGAATAAGGACTATCGCACCCATGGCCAGCTGTAATAATGTCATCATGGTAGGTGTGGTTGTCTTTGTTTTCTTTGCAATCACCGTTGCTACGCTATAAAAAAATCCTGCCAAAAAGGCGCACCCAACGCCAAGAAACACGGTGTTATTGAGCTGAAGTGACTGAGGTGACAAATCCATCGTCATCAGCACACCACACAAAGTAAGGAGAATAAAAGCCCCCTTGATAAAGGAGATTTCTTCTTTAAATAAAAATCGACCTAAAATCACTAAAAAAACAGGTTGCATATAATAGGAAACGTTACCCAAAGTGATAGAAGACAGTCTAAATGACTCAAACAATAACACCCAATTGAGCACAACAAAAATGCCGCCTAAAAGAATAGGTAATATGATTTTTGCGGTGAGAGCTTCCTTCGAAAAAAATCCTTTATACCAACAGTAGGGTGCTAGCACACATGCGCCAATCAAACAGCGAAAAAAGGCAATCTCAACAGATCCAACCTCAGACTTTAATACAAATAATCCCAATGTTCCCCATATTGCCATTGCAGATATTAGCTGCCACATACTCATCTCCTGTTATTTGATATTTAATTTGTGTTATAAAAAAATTGATAAAAAAACATTCATCGAGCGGGCATGAAGATTGAGAGACCTGTCGTAACGTGCATGATTATCCGCTCACCGTTAAGACAGGCGAATAATGCTAATAATATTGGACGGTTTAGATTGAATGATAGACGAAACAATATTTCGACAAATGTCGACTTTGGATAATATCAATTTGTTGTTTGTCTGGTTCATGGATGATTAAACTCTAAAAATACAAGAACAGACTAACATATGAATTAATATTTAAAAAGTAAGTTCGATACGTTTCCTTCTTTAGCAATCCAAAAACCGCCATCAGAATAGAAACATAATGGGTTCAAAAAGTCAGGTTGTTCCTCTTCTTTAAAATTCAACTTATAGAGTAAATATTGATTTAGAACACCATGTTACGTACATTTAAATATCAATCATCTTGTTTGAGTCATATATGAATATGTTTGAATTAATCATGAACAGAAGGGCTGTGCGAAATGTTAATCCAGGGGAATTAAGTAAGCAAGTTATCGAAAAAATACTTAATGCTGGTCGTTATGCTCCTAGCCCTCAAAATTCTCAGCCATGGCATTTTACCTTAATTCGACGGAAAGAAAGTCTCAAGCATTTGGCGGTTGGCGCCAAACACGCGGGTTTTTTATCGAACGCATCGCTTTTAATTATTGTTACCGTCAACCAAGAGGTAGCAATTGATGAGTGGTTAATTGAGCACAATCAACATCTTTATAGTGGTGCTGCTGCAATGCAAAATATGTGGTTGGCTGCATGGAGTTTAGATGTTGGTTGCTGCTGGGTTACTCTGGATGAAACAATAACACGAACTCTGATTTCCATACCCAAGGAGCAAATGCTTATTGGTGCACTTGCTTTAGGATATATGGATAAAAATATGCACAAGGCACACGATGAAGATGACAGAAAACCTTTATCTTTGATGACTTCTTTTGAGCAATTTGGCAAATCAGAATAATTTGACACAGAAATTTGCTTGTTTAAAACGTGGTCCTAAATGTTCTGTTATTATTTAATAAGAGGTTCGGCCGGATTCTAGTGGAAAGGCCTGTCTAAAAAATACTATTGTAAAAACAATATATTACAAAATTTATTCCTACATTTTAAAACAGTGTCAAGTGTCAACAGAGTATTTTGTTTGAAATATTTACATGTATCAATATTTAAAGTCAAAATAGGCTAATAAAATTATAAAACGGTCCTTTGTCTTATGTCACCTATTAATAAAAATTAAGCTTACAACCAGCAGCCAAATAAGACTTAAGATTGTGATGAATCCTAATAATGGATTATTCGTCAGATACCCCATAAGTATGACAGCGACTGTTGCAAAGCACATGTTTACAAAACTCATCATCGCGGCAGCACTTGCTTTATCTTCCAACGCATTAGAGGCAATAAATGAACCTCCTGCGAATAAAAAACTACTAAATACGTATAAACCTGCGGTGGTTGTAAAAAACCATATTGCGGATTGGCTGTGTATACTCCAAATCGCCAGTAAATTTGCAATACCAATTGCTAGACCTAAAAATCCAATGCCAAGAACTTGATTAACGGAGAAGCGATTGAGACATTGTTTAGAAAGGATACCGCCAATGAGCATGCCAATAATATTGACACCATTCCAATAGCCGTATTTTGCAGCAGATAGCCTGAGCATGTCATGGGCTATCTGTGGTCCTGCCGCTGAGAAACAATAAGAGATGGCGGAGCAACAACCTACAACGAGTGAGAAAACAACCAACTGCATCGAAGTTAGTGCTTCGATACAGTCATGAGCAATGGTTGTAATATGGATAGGCTTAGGTGTTTTTAACGTTTCACTGAAAATGCATGTTCCCCATAACATAAGTAATCCATGCGCTAATAAAAACCAGAAGCAACCTTGCCAATGCCAATATTCCGTAATCATTCCACCCATCATAACGGCGAACCCAACGCCGAGTGCGAAGGATAAAACAGAATAGGCCATTGCCGATTTACGTTGAGATTCAGGCAACCATTCGTTAATTAACATGAAGGTACAGGCTAGCCCGCTAGCAGCACCAAGGGCTGTTATCAAACGCCCAAAAATAAGTAGCGAATACATGTTTGTGGTCAGTGCTGTTAAGCAAATGATGGTTCCTATCAGATTGATGACTAACCCAATGCGTAGTGCTTTTAACCGACCAAATTGGTTTGCTAAAGGCGCGTAGATTAATTGCCCAAACACATAACCAATTAAAAATGCAGATACTATCCATTCAACTGTTCCAAGACTCAAGCTATATTGTGTTTGGATTGCAGGGAGAGCAGGCGTAATGATGGCTGCTGATACGGAGGCGATAGAAATATAGCTGAGTAACCAACACATATTAAATCGGGATGTTGTTGTTTCTACTGCACTCATAATTTTCCAAATTAAAGAGGTAATAAACCAATTAAACGTATTGGAGCTTCCGTTCCACCTGCAGTTAAAATGGGTAGCGCTAAGCTATAGCTCCCCACTGCAGGTAACTTTTCAGCATGTGCGATATTTTCAACCAGATATTTGCTCGCACTCAGTAGCGCACGATGAACAGGATAATCGCTTTCTGCATTATCGGCAGAGAATGTGTCGATGCCTAATCCTACAATTTCACGCTCTAAAAATAGTAGAGCTGCTTCTTCTGAAACAGAAGGAAATTTTAAATCATTACGATACTGTTGGGGTTGATGCCAAAATTGAGACCACCCGGTGTAAATAATTACAAAACTTCCCCGACAAATTTTACCATATTTTTGTTCGAATGATTGAACATCATCTTTGGAGCATTGATAAGACTCATGTGATTGCTTGGAAACATCAATGACCACGCAAGGTGCGATCAATTCATTGAGATTTAATTGTTCAATTGTTTTTCCGCCAGGAATACAGTGCGCGGGGGCATCAATATGTGTACCAATTCCTGCATGCATTTGTATTGTTTGTACACGAAATTTGGTTGTTGTGCTGCACTGTTCATAATTCAGCGATATTTTGTGCTGAAAACCACAGCTAGTATCCCAAGATGGTGATTCGGGGGAAATGGGGTGCGTAAGATCAATCACGTTAAATGGAAAGTGTGGAATAGTATTGTTGTTCAGCATGGGGATAAATTCCATGTAATAATAGATGTAATAATAGATGTAATTTGATGGCACTATAATTCTGCCAATCCTCATTTGCAATAACGGGTCCTTTTGAATATCAATAAAACCAATTATGCGATGAGTTTATGGATAACTTATCGCTTGAATATTGAGGATGATATCCGATTAAACTTAGGGTTAACACAGAATTCATCGAGTAATGAAAAAAGCCGAAGTCTACTTGCTATTATAGAGATATTTTATTAATTCTAAACTATACTATGACCAGTCAGACTGGTTTATAGAGTGACTTATTGCGGCAACCGCCAAAACTCATGCTCTTACCCTTGCAACAAAAAATACAAAAGCTTTTATTCATGCATCTATTGAAATAATAAATCCCTGGGAGGAAAAGCCCAGTTTGTGAAACCTTATGTAAATGCGCGCAATGCGGAAGCAATAGCAGAGGCCTTATCCATTCATGTCATAACACTGTTCAATGAGCATACACATGGAAACTTGGTATCAAAAAACCGACAACATAATCACATTAACATTATATATCCAGCCAAGAGCCAAGCATAATGAAATCGTTGGCATGCACGGTAATTCACTAAAAATTAAACTTGCTACTCCACCCATTGAAGGGTGTGCAAACAAAGCGTTAATAAGCTACATTGCCGCATTATTCAAAGTACCTTTATCACAAATAACATTAAAGCGCGGTACAAAATCACGGCATAAAATCATTGAGGTTCATGCAAGCCAAATTAATCCCCAAGTTCTATTAAAAAATGAACACCCATATTGATTTTCTCCACCAGCCAAGTCACTTAAGCTTATTTCTTCTATTCTTTCAACGTAATAATACGATATTTAATTTGCACAAAACCTCCATCAATTGTCTTCGTGGCAAGATGTTGCAATTCAATATCTTGTTTCAAGGCCCCGAATAATGATCGACCACTTCCCAAAAGCACCGGTACTAATGTAATGGTCATTTCATTGATAAGGTTATTGGCTAAAAATCCCTGAATGGTGATTCCACCATCAATATAAAGATGTTTAGTTCCTTGTTTCGATAAACGCTCAACTAATGCCGTTGGTGTCTCTGCGGAGCTTGATACACAAGGTCGCAGCTGTTCTGGAATTATAATTGTTTGGTTACTCAAGACAACCACGGGAAGATTTCCATATGGCCACTCCTCAAATGACAATACTTTTTCATAAGACTTTCTCCCCATTATCAGTCCATCAACCGTTGATATAAATGACTTGTAACCACCATCTTCTCCGGTCGGCACGAGGGTATTGGCCTTCATTAACCAATCAATGGAACCATCATCTCTGGAAATAAACCCATCTAAACTTGTAGCAATAAATACTGAACACTTGGCGATCATAATAAATTATCCTTGTGGTGAATCTTGTAAACGGTACAAAATTTGGTGTAATTTGTCTTGCTTAAATTGAGGGAGCTTACCCAATTTTTTTTCATCAGATAGAATGTGGCTTAACATTCTATTCGTTACATCCTGAATACGTTTAAGTGGGCATAAAAATCATTTTTCGAAGAAAAAAATTAGCCATATGAAGTAATTTCACTACAGAAATCAATTTATCATAACTTTAAGCGAAATTAATTATGTAGGTTCAGGTTGGTGTTCATGTGGATGGTCTGATAAAAAGGTGATGCAAAATTTATTGTTTTATTGTTTAAGTGACAATTTTTATTCATAAAATTTATGATTGATCCCCAATTACTCGTGTCATTATGCATGAAAAAACTATTACTTGCTTATTTATCAGCTGATTTAGTGAAAAAAAAACGGGAAGAATGCGGTTGAAATTCGAGGAGGGATGCGATGCAAATGACATCAAAATCTGTTACAAAAAATGAGCTCGACGAGATTGTCGATTTTGATAATCGTTATTTAATGAATGCATTCATTGAACTGGGGATCCCCGCAGAACAATTACCGCCCTCTTTAAAATTGAATGATCTCGATCAATCAATATTGAGAAGCGATGTATTGGACTGGGTATTTGTCGATAATACCCTTGCAGGATATTATTGGTTTGAGATAAAACCAGATCATCTTTATATTGCTGGTCTTGCCATCAAACCAAATTTTAAGGGCAAAGGACTTGTTCAACAGATTTTAGTTTTAGCTGATAAAAAAGCAACAGAGAATAAATTACAATCATGTAAACTTCTTACGATTCCTCTAAACGGAAGAGCCGTTAATGCATATTTGAAATATGGATATAAAATTATTCAATGTGCTCTTGCTTCTTATTTTGAGCCTGAATATCCTGATAGTTATCGCTTTCTAATGGAAAAAAACTTAATCCCAACGGAAAACGTCGCAATAGACCATCGAGAAGTTATTTGTACGGATTATGAATTAATGAAAGATCTCACAGAGCGAAAATATATAGGTGTCAAACTAATCCAGTCTTCTAATCAAGATAATGAAGAAAATCAAATTTTATTTGAAAAATATTGATTAAAACGACAGCATGGGGGGGGTATAAAAAGCACTGTATCAGAGCGTTCCTCGCATTTAAAGTTATGCTGCTGTTGTGGACCAAGTGTTTTATCATGAGTCCTATGCGAAGTTCTTTCCTGAGGTTACCGGATGTTGCCCACAGAGCTTTGCTAAGGCTACAAAAGAAATATTAATGCCTGTATCCTGGATTTTGAAAAGTTTGGTTCAACTCGTCAGTAAGTGTTGACTCCAATTGTGTGGCAATAACAGCCACCACGCCTTTAAAAATGTTTTCCGTAATGCGATCCCCTGGGCATTTTCGTTGCCCTAATCCAAAAGGAGCCAAGTCGGGAGTGTTTAATTGAGTAGCTGCGGCTGATTGGAAACGTCCTGGATTAAATTCGCCCGGCTTCTCAAGGGACCGGTGATTAAAAAAGAGTGTGGTTCCAGCTGGAATTCTTGTCCCGTTAAAATAAATATCTTGGGATATATAACGAGGCAAGCGGCTGGGTGCAAAACTGTGTTGAAATAAACACTCTTTAAAGACAGCATCGAGCGTCGTAACTTTCTGTAATTTCATATTAAAATCATGGATATTTTCTTCAGGGGTGAACAGTTCTGTTGCTTTTATTTCAAGCAAAAGGTTTTTCATGGCATCAGAAGACATTAAATCGGATACAGACCATACACGATTTATTATGTCGCTGACATTTGAAGCGGTGATCAGTGCTGTCATCAAGGCATGCAGCGCTGGATCGTTGATCAAGCTCTCCGTGTTCGACTGATGTTTGTGAATTAACTTGGATAATGCGGATGAATTCGCTTTCTGTTGGTGATGAACAGCGTGCTTAATCAGTTGAGTTACAAATTGGTTATACTCTTGTTTAACTTTTTTAATCAGTGAACTATAGCCGGGGGGTGGGGAATAAGGATTGCTTAATAGCACCATGCTCATGTGTGATATTAAGCGTTGTATTTCCAGAGTAAACTCACAGCCCAAAAATACATCAACTAAGATAGCCTCAACGATTTTTTCAGTGCGCTCAGGCTCAATCTTAAGGTATTCCAACTTATTTACAGATTTTACTCTAGATATCGAGTCCCGAGACAGTTTAATGGTACGTTCAAGCACGTACAATGGACTGGGTAAAATGGCATGAAATGTTTTGCGCATATCTATACCTTTTTCTCCAGAGGTAGCAATAAGATTTGGATACCCCGTCATCTCATCAAATCTTTCATAGGTTGAACGTGACTTTGGTAAATGGTCGACTTTTTTTAAAAAGTCTTTAATCAATTGGCTTGAGTCTTTTTTGGGTTGTATGGAAGCAAAATTTATCCCAAACAGTCTTCCGACAAGTCCGAACTGTTTTACTATAACCTCAGGATCATTTTCAGTCGTATCTCCGATTATGATACCGCTAAGAGATTCAGGCGCTCTGAAATTAGCAAGGTCACTTAAATCGTCCCAATTGAGATCGCCTACCAAGGTTTTTTTTATTGTAGAGATGCCTGCCATAAAGAATCGACGAATACCTATGAGCATGAATTAATCATTGGTTGTTTAATGTTGCCACATTGTGCATTTAATGCATTGAAAAGTCAACAGACGTCCGTCTTATTACCCGAATATGTATTAAGCGAATGACATGAAATCTATCAGCGACTAAATCGTCCGTATAGTCTATACAAATAAAACAAAATGGATTGTATTATGTCAAATAAAGAGATTGCCGGAGGACGACCAGGCCGCTTGTAATGTTGAGCAATGTACGGTTCTATCTCTTTGATAAAATCTGCTTCGAGTATTGGATAATGTCTTTGATTCATCCTGAATCCTAATAACAAAGTAAATTTTTTAACATAAAATTTACTTTGTTAACAGTGCCATACAAAAAAGTAAGTTTGATAAGGATGTTGAAAAAATTAAAGAGTTATTAGGTTATGGATTGTCATGTAGAAAAATTGCAACGGTGCTTGGCTACACTAGCCATATTGCGCTCAATACTTATATCAAGAAGCGTGGGTTACGTGCAGATAAAATCCCTTGATATGGCTGTAGCTTTACATAATCTTGCTATAATTTCACTGCATGACTAAATTTAACTAGGAGTGGCGTATGCCCAAGTATCTTATCTTTAATACTGTAAACAACGATGGTGTTGGGGATTTTACGCATTTTGAAGACATCATGAAGGCGTTGTTGTCTGATCCAAAATATAGTGATGTGGAGTTCATTCCAATCGTTTGCTTTAACTCGCATGGAAAGGAGTCCAATTATATAAGAATTGGTGAGAAAATGAAGGCATTGGGTATTTCATTTTTTTATGGCAAAGAGGAGGATCACGAGGTCTATAGTAAGGACATAACATTACAAAAGCATTTAAGCGATGCAGATCAGTGTATTGCCATTTCGTTCGATCAGATATTGCTGTTTTATATGCCATATTTTAAAGAAGGAATACCAATTAAAATGATTTCTGAACATGAAGAGTGGGGGCCATACTCTCTTGGTTTGGGACCAGGCCGTGCAGGGATCAAAATACAACCTTATTCTCATATTGAACCTCATGTAGCTTGGGGCATCATAACTGAAAATGATCCTGAATTTTCGACACAATTATTAACGCGAACAAATTCACAGACTTTCAACAATTTTAACGAGAGTCAGGTTGTAATACCGGCTTATTTTAATAAAACTGATGCGTTTATAATGTTCTTGCATTTAT
>CAZGKX010000001.1:0-1813 GCA_964525945.1 uncultured Legionellaceae bacterium | reverse complement strand
TGCTGTTAATCAATCTTTTCCAAAGGATAAAGACATCGTTGTCTGTTTGTCGGGGCTTAATATTGATTCTTTAATTGAGAATAATGAAATTAAAGATTGTTTCATGGACTCCAATATTGGCCGAATTGAATTAATAAGATCAGGTAATAATTCCCCTGAAATTATTCATGCTAATCAGCATGGATTAACAATAATAAGAATCATATCAAGTTATTTAAGTGACCAATCATTCAATGCCATTTATCAGTTGGCAAATATTGCCGGTGTATCAGGAGACAATACATTTGAACGTTGCGTTTCAATGGATATACTACCATTCTATTGGTCAACAAACTCACACAAAAAAGGTGTGACTCTGGTTGCCTTGCAACGTATTACGCAACTACCTGAATTGAATATTTCATCTGAAGCAAGAGAATCATTTAAAATATTCTTTAGCCTGAGTGCGCCGAATAAAGTTTATCGAGAAAACAAATATCCGTTGCTTGATTTTCCAAAAATGATTGAAGCATGGCCTACAGTTACGGCCTGGCTAAGGCAAAACAAAAATTTTTATAATAATATGGAAAGTATCATTCTCGAAAAACTTCCACTTGAAGCTCAACCTGCTTTCTTTGTAAAAAAAGCGAATGTTCAGGCAACCCAAGAGGCCAGACAAACCGTGTCAAAATTAAAGCAAGAGCCTGATAATGGTTCGTTCAGCCCAGAACTTTAAAGTACAGCCGTATAATGACTAAAAACTGACCGGAAATTTCGACGGTTGCCGGCTAGAACCCCAAATTGATTTGCTGTTTAAATGCATGCACTCGTTTAATCGTTTCATGGAAACTACTTTTATCTGAACTATTGCCATTTAATGCTTCCATCCATATCGGCATATTGCTGGGGCCATTTACTACGAGAGATAATACCGCTTGCTTTAAATCTGGGCGCTTGTCCTTGGAATAGCCATGCGTGATGTGAATGACGTTCTCTTTATCCGAAATATCATATTCGCCTTCAACGGATAAACTTGCTAAATCATTCACGAATAATCAATATTTAAAAGAAGCATTATCTTTGTTAGAAACTGTTTTAACTCAAAATATTGAACCAGATCCTGATGGTGATGGCTCCAAAATTATCAAAGGAGTGGCTGCTGATAGAAGAACACATGGTAAATATGGAAAAAAGAATTTTAAAATTGATCTTCAAAATCTAATTGTCACTTGTCCCGCAGGTAATGAGCAAAGTTCTTCTGCATACATCTTTTTAAGACGCCTATTTTCATCTTCCAGCTCTTTAAACGTGACATCATGGGGATATCCATGCCGCCATATTTAACGCGCCATTTATAAAATGTAGCTGAGCTAATCAGAGGCTCACGGCATATTTGTGGAACAGGCGTGCTACTTTCGGCTTGTTTCAGAATTGACAGTATGACAACGGATACACGCAAGCCTGCTTTTTCTAAGACCGTGCATAAATGCAACAGAATACTTTTTGTTTGTGCTATTATTAAAATAAGAGAATTTTTTTAAGAAAAAAAATTATGCTGAACATTACAATTGAAGCACTATTGATAATTATAAGCAACAGGAGTTTTGATGAGTTCCATCGAATTACAACTAGCTCTTTTGGCGTATTTTATGAGCTAGAGAGGTTAGTCAAATTATTTCCTAGGCAGAGGAGCGGGTTGTTTGAAATGGCTACAGCAAATCTTGAAGAATTCCATCGAACTACAACTCGCTTGCCGTACTCTTTTGGCGTAGCTATTGAGCTAGAGAGGTTAGTCAAATTATTTCCTGAGCAGAGGAGCCGGTTGTTTGAAATG